>CAVEWD010000008.1:0-19129 GCA_963619195.1 bacterium
TTATTAATTTTCATCGTAAGTTAATTATAACAGAAAGAAAGACCTTGAGTTCATTTTAAACTCTCGGTCTTTCCTTTTTTATGAGACTATTCTTTTTTCACAGCCCCTTCTGCAAGTAATAGAAAGTAACTTTATTTTATTAGATTACCCCAACCATTGACATTGAGCCAATTTAATTATTAATCTTCGATTGCTAAAAGGTTAAGAATTGCGTAGGTGTAAATCTTAACAGCCTTTTTAAGATGGTCAATCGGGAAATGTTCATCTGTCATGTGCACATTGTAGTTGTAGCCTATAAACTCAGGTCCAAAGGCCACAATATTCTTAAAGCATTTTGCGTATGTGCCTCCTCCTATTGTAAAGGGCTTATTTTCACTATCACCGGTGGCTTTTACATATGCATCATAGAGCCCCTTAACTAAAGGTGATTCAGGGTCATTGTAAAGAGATTCACCTATTTTTACAATTTCCACATCTAATCCCTCAGCGTTAAACACCTTCACCATTTTATCCATATAAACTTTAAATTCATCCACCGTGAGGGTAAGAGGGTAACGAATATCAATTGATGCCTTTGCAATACCCTCTGCCGTGCTTATCATTCCCACGTTGAAGGTTAAGCGTCCATATTCATCGTTTATATCCAGTTCACAGTTTTCACCAAGGCAGCTTAAACCAATAACCTTAGCGTAGCCTCTTGCAAAGGGGCTTGAAATTCCTTCGGCATTGGCTAAAAAACACATCATATGGCTAATGGAGTTAACTCCCAGCTCAGGCGTACTGGCGTGAGCTGCAACACCAATGAGGGTAAGAGTTGTTTCATCACCGTCACTTATTTCACATCCCAGATTATTGTTGGCCGCATAGGCCTTAAAGGCTTCCTTAAGAGCATTTATGTAATCCTTTGCTTCCACAGTGCAACTAACCTTATCACATACCACATTAAATGCATAGCCGCCCTTCACTGAAAGGATTTTAATTTTAGCAGCCTCGTCATTGAGCGGAGCTGAAAAATACGCGTTTGCGCCACCCTTTTCTCCAAAAATTGCAGGAAATTCCGCGTCCGGAGTAAAGCCGTAATCAAAACCACCCTCAATTTCTTTGTAATGTCTCACTCCCATCATTCCTGTTTCTTCATTGGAGCCAAAGAGGAACCTGATTCTCTTATTAATGGGCACACCCATATCCTGCACTATCTTCATAGCATAAAGAGCTGCTACAGATGGGCCTTTGTCATCCATAGAGCCTCTGCCGTAAATACATCCGTCATGCACTTCTCCTGCAAATGGGTCATATGTCCAGCCATCACCCACAGGCACCACGTCCATGTGGCCGACAATTCCAATAAGCTTTTCACCTTCACCAATCTCGGCTGTGGCTGCGTAGTTGTCATAATTCTTTGTTTTAAATCCAAGGTCATTACTAACTTCTATTGCGGCAGCTAACGCTTCAGCAGGTCCTTCACCGAAGGGCATTCCCTCAAGAGGTTCACTTTCCACACTATAGTGTTTCACCAAGCGTCTGATATCTTTTATCATTGCTTCTTCATAGCCATCAATGGCTTTGTCAAGATCAAATTCCATTTGCGACACCTCATAATTTATATTTAATAATTTATTATATCAGATTGATAAAGCGCTTAACAACTGTTTTGTCCAACAAAATTTTCCAATAAATCCTTATAATTACATCTTATTCAAATTAAGTGCGTCCATGCCGTGTAAACATGTGAACAATAAGCTTTTATACCCATATTCACGGCATATGGCTCACACTTTTTGTTGAAGTTTTCCCATTTATGTGATAATATATCGTTGCACATAAGCTAGTGCATATAAGCATACCATTCAGCGTTGTCATATAAACCTTCTTAGGTTTATGTTAATTAAGTTTAAACTTAGCTACGCTGAATTCTTGATTATATAAATGCGTTTTACGTTTTCACGCATAAAATCAGTGAGCTAAAAAATAACTTTAATAAAAAGGGAAAACAAAATGAAAATCATTATAGTAGGCATGGGCAAAATTGGCTCTGCCATTGCCTATCAGCTTGTAAACGAGGGACACGATGTAACTGCTGTGGATATACAGCCAGAAAAGCTTCTTAAAATGACAGAAGATATGGATATAAGCTGCGTGAGCGGTAGCGGCGCCAATAGCGAAATTCTCTCTGAGGCTGGTGTATCCGAGGCTGATCTAGTTATTGCTGTTACCGCTAACGATGAAATAAATCTCTTATGCTGCCTTGTGGCAAAAAAAATGGGAGCAGACTACACAATCTGTCGTGTGAGAAACCCGGAATACATCTCTTCAATTGAGCTAATAAAGGGTGATTTGGGCCTTTCTATGCTGGTAAATCCAGAGAAGGAAGCAGCCCTAGAGATGGAGAGAATAATAGAAAACCCCTTTGCCAAAAATGTGGAATCCTTTATGAATGGCAAGGTAAAACTCTTTAACTTTACCCTAGAAGAAGGTAGCCCTCTTTGCGGAAACTCCGTTCAGCATATTTCATCAAAAATCAAAACAGATGCTCTATTCTGCGCCGTTGAAAGAGACAATGAAATCTACATTCCATTTGGTAATTTTGTGTTTAAAGAAAATGACTCCGTAACTGCAATTGCCTTCACATCCTGCATGCATAAGCTTTTATCTGAGCTTGGAATAAGCCGCACAAAAATCGACAATGTAATAATTGTTGGAGGCGGCACCACAGCTCTTTACCTTGTAAAACAGCTTTTAGCTCGCAAAACAAGTGTGTCTATTATTGAAAAAGACATAAAAAGGGCAGAGCTTATTTCATTGGAAGTGCCTGAGGCAGAGGTTATAAATGCCGACGGAACCGATCATTCTGTGCTTGAAGAGGAAGGTCTTGCCCAGGCTGACGCAATCTGCTTCCTTACTGGAATTGATGAGGAAAACATAATCTCATCCCTTTATGCAAAAACTCTTAATCCAAAAATAAAAACCATAACAAAAATCAACCGCGTACAGCTGGAAAGAATGGTGAAAAATATTGGAATTGGCAGTGTTGTTTCACTAAAACAGCTTAGCGCAAATTTAATATTGCAATATGTCAGAGCAAGGCAAAACAGCATCGGCAGTTCTGTGAGAACTCTCTATAAGCTTTTAGATGACAGATTAGAGGCCCTTGAATTCCTGGTTAGTGCCAACAGCAAGCTAATTGAAATTCCTTTGCAGGAATTAAAGCTAAAGGACAACATCCTAATCGCCTGTATTAACCGTGATGGAAAGCTGATAATGCCTAAGGGTTCTGATATGCTTAAAAGCGGCGACACGGTAATTATTGTAACCACAGTATCGGGTTTGAACGAATTAGACGAAATAGGCAGGTAGTTAAATGAACAAACGAATGATATCTTACATTTTGGGTATCCTTTTATTGACAGAAGCTGTGCTTTTAATTTTTCCTTTAATTACGGCTGTGATATACAAAGAACCCCTTATGCCATTTTTAAGTTCAATGGGAATATTGGTGGTTGTTGGCTTTGCTCTTATCCTTCTGGGAAAAACTAAAAACAAAACAATTTATGCCAAAGAAGGTTTCTTAATAGTTTCCCTTGGTTGGATACTTCTAAGCGCTCTTGGCGCTCTTCCGTTTTATATAAGCGGGGAAATTCCAAGCTACGTTGATGCCTTTTTTGAGGCCACATCAGGCTTCACCACCACTGGCTCCAGCATTCTGACCGATGTGGAGGCTCTAAGCAAGTCTTTGATTTTTTGGAGAAGCTTCACCCACTGGGTGGGAGGAATGGGCGTGCTGGCCTTTGCCATGGCTGCAATACCTCTTGCAGGAGGAGGGGGCAACATTCATCTTCTTAAAGCAGAAACCCCCGGCCCTGAGGTTTCAAAATTTGTTCCCAAAGCAAAATATTCTGCGCTTATTTCCTACCTCATATATTTTGTTATGACGGTTATACTCATTGCCATAATGTTTTGCAATGGAAATACACTTTTTGACTCCCTGACTCTTTCCTTCGGAGCAGCCGGCACAGGAGGCTTTGGCATAAAAAACGATTCGTTAGCCAGTTATTCAGCCTCAACTCAAACAATTTTAACCATCGGAATGGCCGCCTTTGGGGTAAATTTCAGCTGTTACTATTATTTGATAAGTAAAAAATTTAAAGAATGCTTCACCTATGAAGAGTTAAAGTACTATTTAATAATAATGCTAAGCTCCATTGCGCTCATAACAATTAATTCAAGAGGAATGTATTCAAGTATAACAGAATCACTCCACCACGCGGCATTTCAGGTATCCAGCGTAATGACCACCACTGGATACACCACAGTAAATTATGACCTTTGGCCATCCTTTAGCAAAATTATAATGCTGGGAGTTATGTGTATAGGAGCTTGCGCAGGAAGCACCGGCGGCGGAATTAAGGTTTCAAGAATTGTTATAATGGCGCGCTATGCCAAAAACGAGGTTATAAAAACAATTCACCCCAATAAGATAACTCAGGTTCATTTCAACAACCGAGTTATTGGAAGTGACACCATCAGAGGCATAAATGCATACATAATCATCTATGTTTTCGTATTTGCAATTTCTGTATTAATTGTATCATTAGACAATAAAGATTTGGTCAGCAGCATATCATCAGTGATTGCCACCCTAAATAACATTGGACCCGGTCTTGAGGTGGTAGGAGCCACAGGCAACTTCTCTTCATTCAGCAATCTCTCTAAGTGCGTGTTCATTTTTGATATGATTGCCGGAAGATTGGAGCTTTTCCCGATTATGATGCTCTTTTACCCGAAATCATGGATTAAAAAATAAATATATCTAAACACAGCGTATTGCGATAAATAACTCATTCAAACCAAAAGACCACCATTTCGGTGGTCTTTTAAAAATTTCCATTTAGGTGTTTATTATTTATTCTTCTTCAGCTGTAAGTTCAGTCTTAGAAGGCTTTTTCTTTTTCCAGGAGTGCATTGCCAATGAAACTGCGATAACTCCGTAAGAAATAAACATTCTTATGTACTCAGCCACAGCTGGATCACCAAATATGTTGGTGGCAGCAAGAGGAGTTACAACGAATAATGTGTGGAAAAGGACAACACCCAAAATTGCATGGCTATTCTTCGCCTTTTGCACATTTGCACCACCTACCAAGATAGATGCAACAGCGTAAAGTCCCACGTTTGTTTGCTGTGAAACAGTATTAAAGGTACCTAAATTCTGTAGATACACCAGCTGTCCCCAGGCTGCCAAAACTGTGGAGATGCAAGTAGCAATAACCCTTATTTTGTCCACATTTATTCCTGCTGAACCTGCAACAATTCTGTTCTGTCCAACTGTTCTCATATCCTGCCCAAGCTTAGTATCAAGAATCCAGTTGTTAAAATAGCAGAATAAACAAATAAGAGCATAGGTGCAAGCAGGAAGCTTAACCATTTTATATACCTTCACCACATTTGGCACAAAGCATGTAATAAGAGCCACAACCGCTAAAGCAATTCTGAATATAAATTTCTTTTTCTCGCAAGGCTTTTTAAGCACAAACTGATTTAATAAAGTAACAACAATAAATATTATTGCACCATAAAGCATTGCATCAGAAAGCAAAAGTCTGGTTCCCCCAAAGGTTGCGTTTGTAAAGGGAATTTTCTTTAAAACCACAGCTAAAGCCACTCCAATCACACCGGCTATTATCTTAATTAGCATAGGCTTAGTGTCAACTTCTCCATTCTTCTTAGCAAAAATGAAGTTAACAAGTCCAACTAAAGCATAAACTGCCGCAAAAACTAAAAGCACAGATAAAAAGCTAATGTCATCCACTGAATACTTAAGGTTTCCAGTAAGGTCAAAAGCGTTTCTTAAGCCAAATCCACGGTCAAGAAGGTTAGGGTCATCGTAGGGTATAACACCGCCGATTATATACAAAACAAATAGTCTGTAAAGTCCATCAGCAAAGAAACCCAACACCAAGCCTGCAATCATTTCAGCTCCCTTGGTTTTGTTGTAGAGCTTACCAACAAGCCAGCCAAAAAGTATAGCCAAAGGTGTGGAAAGAACCACACAGAGCAGCATTCCCTTAACACCCGTAAAGCCCCAATGCACAACCCAAAAGATTGCAATCTGAGCAGCAATAGCGCCAACAGTAATGCCGAAGTTCATTC
The DNA here is from genome assembly GCA_963619195.1 of bacterium. Taxonomy (GTDB): domain Bacteria; phylum Bacillota; class Clostridia; order Eubacteriales; family Anaerofustaceae; genus RUG14186. The sequence continues at coordinate 6,148 of CAVEWD010000008.1, forward strand.
CAAGGCCCGCAAGGCACGGAATGATAAGGGCTAAAACTATAAGAGCGTTTCTGGAAAATCTAGCGAAAACCTCTGTGGAGATATATGCCACAGATGTCTTTGCCACCACAGCGAAAGCAACACACAGGATAATAAAGAACACAAGCACCTTATTATCAAAAACAAAATTCTTAATGTTTGTTAAGATATCTTTTTTATTCTTCACTTGTAGCACCTCCCTTAGCCTTAGTCAATGCGTAAAGGATAACGCCATTTTGAATTATTTGTCGCATTGTATCTGAAATATCAGTGCCGGCCAAAAGTTCATTAGACACAGGCGGCGTCATTATAAGAAGCCCCTGGAAAAGGAATGTTCCGATTATAACATGACTTATTTTAGACTTTTGCGTTGTAGCGCCACCTATAAGAACTGCAGCAACGCACTGGAAACCCATGGCAAGCGGGGCAGTGTATGCCTGAAGGTAACCATAACCCTGGGTATACACAATAATTCCAATTGCACCTAATATTGTAGAAACAATAATTCCCTGAACCCTTGCTTTATCCACATCAATTCCGCTGGCTTTTGCAAATGTTGGGTTCTCACCAGCTGCTGTAATGGCAAGACCTGTCTTAGATTTAAAGAACAGATATACAACAAAGCAGCACAGGAAGAAGAACACCAATAGTCCAGTTGGAACATAAATCCCGCCTTCTCCGCCTATATAAAATCCTCCTGCGTTGTTAAGAAGATATCCGAAGCTGTTCTCCATACTAACCTGGTTACGCACACCATTTGCTACAGGCCACTTGATGTATCCATCCTTAAAGGGAGCACGGAACCACACAAGGCACATGAGATATATAACCGAATATCCAATGTAGGTTGTAACTGACATCTCGGAGCCCTTTACAGCGTTTAATATTTTGCCATAGGCAAACCCCATACCCCAAGCAAACAATGCACTCAAGACAACGGCAATAATAAAGGCACCCCAGGGACCAAACCCAGGAATCACAGCATTAATCTTTGCCATCACACCCCATTCAATAACTAAAAGTGTGCCCAAAAGACCACAAACGATTCCAAGGCTCACACCAAAGTTAGGGCCAATTCCGCATTTAATGGAGGGAACCATGGCAAGCACTAAAATGCCCCACATTCCCCAGTATTTGAGCACTCCACCCAAATAACTCTTAACATCTATTCCCTTAGCACATGCCACCAGAATAATCAACACAAAGAAGATAGAAATGATCAGTCTGGGGATGTTTGCATTTTTGAGGGATTTCTTAATTTTTTCCATTCGCTTCGCCTCCTGTCATAACACCCGACATGGCCAAACCAAAATCAGCATCGCTATCATCAGGTTTAAATATTCCAGTAAGCTTTCCGTCAGAAACAATTGCAATTCTGTCAGAAATGCTTCTAAGTTCGTTAAGTTCCGAGCTAACCACAAGTATGGTAACACCTGTTTCGCGGTTAAGCTTAACCAAAAGCTCTAAAACAAGCTTTTTAGCGCCTATATCAATGCCTCTTGTGGGCTCTGAAACCATAAGCAACTTCGGATCAAGGGTTAAAGCCCTTGCTAAACACACCTTTTGCTGGTTTCCACCTGAAAGGTTGCCCACATACTGGTCAGGGCCAGTGCATCGAATATCCAAGTCGCTTATCATCTTTTCAGTGTGCTCTTTAGCGGCTTTTGAGTCATATTGGCTGAAGAAGCCAAACTTCTTCATAAACTTATTTTCTACTTGAGCTGCTGTGAATACAATGTTCTGCTCAATGGACTCATCCAGCAGAAGACCAACACCTCTTCTATCTTCAGAAACGAATACAATGTGTTTTTTAAGAGCATCACCAAGCTTTGCAGTGTTTACAATCTCACCGTCAAACTCCACTGTGCCCTCAACATCATAAAGACCCATTATACCATTTGGAATTCCAATCTTTCCTTGCCCTGCTAGGCCACCAATGCCAAGAATTTCTCCACGAACCACATCAAGATTTAAGCCATGAACACTCTCGCCGGGCATATCCACATAATAATTTCTCAATTTAAGAATTATGTCATTAGGGTCAAGCTCGCGATCTTCTCTGCTTTCATCATCAACAAGTTTCTCAACCTTACGGCCAATCATCATTTCAGCCACTTCAACGGCCGAGGTGTCCTTTGTTTCTACGCGCTGTATAAAGTGACCATCTCTTAGAACTGTCATACTGTTGGTAACTTCAATTACTTCAGCAATTCTGTGAGTAATGAAGATAATAGCAATGCCTTTTTTAGCCAGCGCTTTCATTGTAGCCAGCAGTTTGTCAGCCTCCGTTTCCGTTAAAACAGCAGTAGGTTCATCAAAAATAAGAAGCTTAACATTGCTCTTATCTATTTCACGGGCTATTTCTATAAACTGCATGTATCCCACAGGCAACCCTGCTACTAAAGTATCTTCACTAATATTTAATCCGATAGTATCCATAGCAGTTCTGGCTTCTTCGGCCATTTTGGGCCTATCGAGCATCTCCAGTGAGCTCCCAAGAACCTTGCTCATTGCTGTCGGAGTTGTTATCTCTCTTCCAAGTTTTATATTTTCAGTTACCGTGAAACCGGGTATGAGCATGAACTCCTGATGCACCATGCCAATCCCAAGCTCCATAGCCTTCTGAGGCGAATCAATTTTTACGGCTTTACCATCAATTTCAATTGTGCCCTCATAGCCGCCGGTATTCCATATTGCAGGCATACCAAAAAGAATATTCATTAAAGTAGATTTACCGGCACCATTTTCTCCCATAAGAGCATGGATTTCGCCGGGTTTAACGCACAAACTCACGTCGTGCAACACCTTATTTCCATAGAATGTCTTGGAAATATGTTCCATTTTTACTGCATATTGTGTTTCCATAGTTTTCTCCGTCATATCAGGTCAAAAGCTTTCAAAAAACACTCAATTGAGCATAATAATGCAGCCTAAAGTGTTAAATTAAAACATTTGCTTGTAATACATTAATACGCCCACCGACCGAAAGCGGCGGGCGTATTGCAACTAATCTAAATATTTAGATTGTTCTAAACCTAGAAGTTATAGAACGGGCAGAGGATGAGATAGAAGTTGCTGATTTCGCCAGCTGCGTCATCAACATACTTTGTGATCTGAACTTCTTCTCCACCGATAGCTCTAATTTCGTCAAAGAGAACTTCTTCGCTGTATGTGCTGCCTTCGTCAGGAGTAATCTGACCTTCGCAGTATTTAATACCATATTCAACACCAGCTTCAACCATAAGCATGTTGATAGGAACCTGCCATGTTGACATTCTGCCTGTGTTGCCATATTCAGCTACTTTCTTTGTGATTTCATCGAGGATGTAATCAACATCACCCTCATGACCTTCCATGTTGATATTGAAGGCTGATGGATATCCGTGGAATGGGCTTGGGCAGCACTGCTGTGGGAAAATAGCTCCGAGTTCAGCAACCTGCTGAATAAGAGGAACCTGCATACCGCAGTTTGTGCAGAAGAATGCTGTGTCTTTACCATATTTTTCAACATAAACCTTGATGTTTTCTGTAATCCAAGCCTGAGCGCCTGTTGTGCCAGCGTCGCCTGTTGGGTCTGGAGCAGTTGCATCTACGAATTCAATGCCGAGTTCTTTGCAGGTTTGAATCATGCCTTCTCTACGTTTAGCAATTGTTGTGTAGCCAAGGTGACGTTCAAATGAAATGTGAACGAAGGTCTTAGCGCCTTGCTTTGCAGCTTGTTCAATGATTGTCTTACCCTCTGAGATTTCGTCAACCAACATGCAGATATCAGAAGCAGCTGCAATAACTGCCGGATCTTCTGCGCAAACACCGCTGATGAAAAGAATGTCATCACGTGTTTCCTTAATCTTGTTGATAGCTGCTGTAGCTCCTGGAACAGCCTGAACCCAAACAATAACCTTAACATCTGGGTCTGCTGCCATGTTTGTAGCTGTAGCAATTGTCTGTTCAACTTCTGATGAGAAGTTGTCTGGATATGTAGCAGTAACGATCATGTCGCCATATTTTTCCTTCATCTTCTGAGCTGCTGCATATTCTTCATCGCCCTGTGAAACTGTACCTGTGATGATACCAATTTTATAAGCAGGGGTGTCTTCTGATTCGCCGCTGCCGCATGCACATACACCAATGAGCATCATAGCAACGAGCAAAATGCTGAGAAATTTCTTCATTATTTCCCTCCTAAAATTTTTAAGCCAAATTAATCTTAATTTAACCATTGTAGATATTATACATAAACTAGAGTTAAAATCAAGTTTTTTTTACTTTTTTGTCGTTTTGTAAACAAAAAACATCAAAAAACTATTTTAAGTTAATTAAAACAGCACATGCGCTAATTTTAATATATAAAATTAGTAAATCATTAAATTGATAGGACTTAACTTTATAAGGGTTGTGGCGTAATAATTCACATAAATAGTGTATAATATCCGTAACATTAATAGGAAAATAAAATCAAATTTTTCAGGAGAAAAAATGCACACCTCAAAAATATACACAGGAACTTCCACTGTGGAAGAATTTTTAGAATATTATGTTGACATTGATAAGTTCATTAAATATTGTCAAGAATGTCCAAATTATGGCAATATATGGAGCTGTCCCAGCTATGAATTCAACCCAAAAGAAATATGGAATAAATATGGATGGCTTCAAGTGTATGGCTGCATAATAACGCCGGATTATGAAGCTATGAAGGATTTATCCATTGAAGAAAAAAATGTGGAAATTTCCAAAATCCTTAACGAAGAACGAAAAAAACTTGACGAAATGATTCAAGATTATGAAAAGGAAGAAGAAAACAGCCTTGGTCTTTATGCAGGGAGCTGCATAATATGCGGAAAAGAAAACTGCACCCGCAAAGAAAATAAACCCTGTCGACACCCGGAAAAAATGCGCTATTCAATAGAGTCTCTCGGGGGAAATGTGGTGGCGGCATTGGAAGATATTGTGGGGATTACCCTTAAATGGCCAAAGAATGGCAGTTTCCCTGAATACTACACACTGGTTTGCGGACTCCTCACACAATAATTTAGCTTATAAAAATGCAGGGTGCGTGTCAATCATTACACCCTGTATTTTATATGTTTTTATTCGAAATCCACAATAGTTAAATCCTTAGGATAGGAATTAAGCACGCAGCAACCATCTTCTGTTACCAAAACCAAATCTTCAATTCTCACTCCAGCTGCTCCCGGTTTATAAATTCCCGGCTCAATGGAAAAAATCATTCCAGCCTTAACTTTTTCTTCATTTGCGGAGGACACATCACCCCATTCATGGGTTTGAATTCCAATGGAATGGCCAAGCCTGTGAGTGAAATATTCACCATACCCCTTTTGGGCTATGTAGTCCCTGGCAGCTGCATCGATGTCGCAAAATCTTACTCCCGGACGCACCGCGGCAATTCCCCTGAGGTTTGCTTCACGCACTATTTCATAAATCTCTTTTGCTTCATCACTCACTTCACCCAAAAATACTGTTCTGGTCATATCTGAGCAATAGCCATCCAGCACGCAGCCTATATCTATAACCACACAGTCGCCTTTTTTTCCACGGCTTTTGTCATTCACATGATGTGGGTCAGCCCCATTGTCTCCAAATGCAATAATTGGCTCAAAAGAAAATCCGGAGGCACCGTTATCCTTATAAATTTTAAGAAGAACTTCTCCCAACTCTTCTTCAGTTAAGCCATTTTTAAGGTATGGAATTAGCTTATCCATGGCTTTATCATTTACCTCCGAAGCTTTTTTCATCAAAGCCTGTTCCTCATTGGTTTTAATTTGTCTTAAGGAATCTATAATAAAGGAAGCATTAACGTATTTTTTCGCAAGGCCGCATTCCATAAAAGGCAGCAAAAATTTCGCCGGCCAATTTTTATCCACCCCAATAACATCAGTTTTTCTCATCAGCGATGCAAGCATTCCCACAGGATCTCCTGCATCATCATAATAGCTCACATTACACCCAAAGGATTCATCCTGGGGATATATTTTTGAAACCACGAACTCCGTTTTGCCATTTACATCTAAATACAAAACACACATTCTTTCCATGCTGTCAATCATTTTGCCAGTTATATAAAAAAGAGAAACACTATCAGACACCAAAAGCTGCTTGATTCCCTCCTGGGCCATTTTTTCTCTCACACGCTCTAATATTTCTTTATTCATAAGCTTCATTCCACCCTTTCTTTATTTTCTAAATTCTATCACATCAAAAGACTTATTTGATTTAAATTTACAAAAACAAAGCACTAAAGTTATTAATATAAACATTTTCCAGAAAATTTCCTAACATAGATGAACAGAAAATCAAGACAAAGCTCCTTTGGTTTTCTACCCTCGCGCATTACTTATAAACCCCACAATACCGTTTTTAATATTAACCTAACGCCTTAGGGTTTGAATAGCACAATTAAAAATGTTATACTTCAGTTGCTATGGTGAAATCAGAATTTGAATTGAACTTTTCATACAAATATAAAATTAAAAAGGGCATAATTGCCTGGTGTTATGTGGCAATTATATTGTTAGGCGGCATTTGTATGGTCCAAGCCTCATGCATAAAAATAACAGTAAGTGACGATGCTGGTCTAAATAAAACCGTGAATCTCTACGGTGGCGGAAACGTAGAAAATGTGTTGGCAAAAGCAAAAATTGAGCTTTCACCCTCCGACACCATAAGTTCTCCCCTAAACGAGATCGTGCAAAACGGCGAAACAATAGAAATAAACCGAAACGGTCTAAAGGAAATCCCCACAAACGCCGTAATTTCAATGTCGGAAAAAATATTTTCTGCAAACCTTGCAAAATATGAGGAAAATAAGGCAAAAGAGGCGGCTGCCCTTTTAGCTCAGCAAAGGCAAAGCACCTTTAGCTATTCCGGAGAAGTGCCACTAACAGCTGTGTTTAACGCCGACGGCACCATAACCACCTCCTCAGGCACCTACACTATTGTTGGTGAAATCACCATGGAAGCTTCTGCCTACTGCCCCTGCACCATTTGCTGCGGAGAGTATGCCTCCGGTTACACTGCCGACGGTTCAAAGGCTACAGCCGGTTACACCGTAGCTACATCCTCAGACTATGCCTTTGGAACACTCTTCTTTATTCCCTATTTTGACAGGGTTTTTGAAGTGGAGGACAGAGGCGGCGCCATTGTTGATAACCGCATAGATATTTATTTTGACACCCATGAGGAAGCCCTTCAATTCGGAAGAAAGACTATTACAGTGTTTATAATAGAGTAAAATAAATCCATAAAAATAACATCCCCGGGGACAAACCGCAAATCCCACAAGGATGTTATTTTTCTTTTTCACACCTCCACAATCCATCCCTTTGGAGCTTCAATTGTTCCATGTTGAATTCCAATAAGGGTGTTATAGAGCTTATCTATAACAGAATTTTCTTTATCCCTTTTCGTTTTGAAAGTATAAACTTTACCATGATCATCAATGCTGCCCACGGGTGAAATCACAGCAGCTGTGCCGCAAAGGCCGCATTCATCAAAATCGCTAAGTTCCTCAAGTTTAATTGGCCTTTCTTCCGCCTTAATTCCCAAATAGTTTTGCGCCACATACACCAAGGAACGCCTGGTTATTGAAGGCAGAATGGTGTCAGACTTTGGTGTAACAAGCTTTCCCCCCTTAGTTATGAAAATAATATTCGCTCCACCGGTTTCATCAATGAAGCATCTTGTGGCAGAATCCAAATATAAATTTTCATCATATCCATTTTTATGAGCATCCGTTATGGCATAGAGGCTCATGGCGTAGTTAAGGCCTGCTTTTATGTTTCCTGTGCCCTTTGGTGCAGCACGGTCAAAGTCGCTTATTCTAAGTTTAAGAGGTTTAAAATCACCACTGAAATACGCTCCAACAGGGGATGCAAACACCCTGAATTCATATTCTGTGGCAGGCTTCACCCCCATAACAGCATCCTTGCCAAAAGCAAAGGGGCGCAGATATAAAGCTCCATTGCTGCTGTATTCTGGAATATATGCTTTATTCGCCCTAGCTGTTTTAACCACAGCGCTTGTAAATTCCCCTTCTCCAAGGGGAGGAATCATCATTCTCTCACAAGAAGAGCGAAACCTCTCTTCGTTTAAATCTGGGCGGAACAAAACTGCTTTTCCATCTATGGTTCTATATGCTTTAAGTCCTTCAAAGCATGTTTGAGCATATTGAAGCACACAGGCGCTTTCATTAAGAACAATATTCGGAATCAAGCTCATTCTGCCCCTTCCCCACTTGCCATTTTTATATTCATTCACAAATCTAACTAATGTTTTGTAATAATTAAACCCATTATTCTTTTTTCCCATAATTACCCTCTCTAAATCACCAAACAAAGTTAAGTTAATAAATTAAAATCAGCTCATCTGGTTTTTATAATGAGGTATTATATTACCACTCATTTAGCATGTCAATAAATTATAAAAAAAACGAAATTTTTATCATAAACATTAAAAAACGGCTTGTTTAAGCCGTTTTGTATTAATATTTAAATTTATTGTTCCTCTAGGCTGTACTTTGCTTTATATTGCTCAAAGCGTCTTATAAAATCATCATCAGGAGAGGACTTTACATTTAACATATATTCATGGGCCTCCACATTTTCCTGTATCAGCTCAATAATTGTTATAGCAATATTTGAACAATGGTCACTTATTCTTTCATAGTTTGTTAGTAAATCCATGAATATAAAGCCTGCCTCAAGGCTGCTGGCCTTATTTTGAAGTCTGTTAATGTAATTTGCTTTAATTCTATCCACCAAAAGATCAATAACATCCTCCAGCGGTTCTATCTTCACAGCCAATTCCAAATTTTTCTCAGAAAAGGCCCTTATAGTGTTATCTATTATTTCAGAAAGGGCCTCAGTCAACACAGTCATTTCCCTTTTTCCATCACTTGAAAACTTAAGCTGTTTTTCGCTTAAATTTCTTGCCAGCTCAACTATGTTTGCGGCATGGTCTCCCATACGTTCCAAGTCATTCACTGCATGCATAAGGCCAGAAATCTGTTTGCCCTCAAAAGATGTGATATCCTTTGAAGATATAAACATCAAGCTGTTGGAAAGCTTATCCTCATACATATCCAGCATATCCTCTGCCTCTTCTATCTCGGCAGCTTGTTTTTTATCGTAGAAATTCATCAGCTCCATTGCAGAACGAAGAGACAAATTCACCTGATTTGCCATTTCCTCAGCCTTTTCTTCACACTCAGCTATGGCAAGGGAAGGGGTGTTAAAGAGTCTCGAGTCAATGAAACTGAAATGTTCCTCGCCCTTTTCGTCGTTTTTCACCATTATATTAACCATCTTCACCAGCTGTGAAGTGAAAGGCATTAAAATAATGGTGGTGAAAATATTGAAAATGGTGTGCACAGCAGCAATTCCAAAGGTATTCACATAGGCCTCACCGAAGCCAAAGTTAAAAATTGTATCAGCCCCAAAATATAAAATCATGAAAATAGCTGTGCCTATAACCTTTATGGAAACATGCACCACAGCCACCCTTTTGGCCTCCTTATTAACCCCAATGCTTGAAAGCACCGAAGTCATGCAGGTGCCTATATTAAGTCCGCAAATAAGGGGAATGGCCATATTATAGGAAATTAGCACACCGCTCATACAAAGTGCCTGCAAAATGCCTATTGTAGCAGCAGAACTTTGAATTATGCCTGTAAAAACGGTACTTATAAGAAGCGCCACCAAAGGATTCTTAAAGGCTGTAAGTAAAGCTGCGAATTCCGGTGTGCCGGCAAGAGGGCTCACAGAGTCGCTCATTAGCTTCATTCCGTAAATGAGAATCGCAAAGCCAATGAATATATCACTCATATCTCTTTTTTTCTGGTCACGGGAAAAAGTTTTTACTAAAATGCCGCCAAAAGCCAATATAAGTGAGAAATTTTCCGGCTTTAGCATATTTATCGCAAAATTGTCACTATTGATTCCGGAAAGAGAAAGTATCCATGCTGTAAACGTGGTGCCGATGTTCGAGCCCATAATAACAGAAAGGGTTTGTTCCAAATGCATTATTCCCGAATTAACAAGCCCCACCAACATAACGGTGGTGGCTGAGGAAGACTGCATGGCAATGGTTATGGTAATTCCAATAAGAAGTCCAACAATCTTTTTATCAGTAAGGGATCTTAAAATATGCTCAAGTCTGCCGCCGGACATCTTTTCCAAAGCGGAAGACATCACACTCATGCCGAACATGAAAAAAGCAAGTCCGCCAAATAACGTGAATAGTGAAAAAATATTCATACTGGTCTCCTGTTAACGATATGATTAGTATAACAGAAAATTAAAGTTTTTTAACATTTTTTCGTTCCTTCACACAAATTATTAATTTAAGCTTTAGAAGTAGATCCCTCGATGCACTAAAAAAGCTTTGTTATTTTTTTAAAATTATTGCTCTTTTAAGCCTGTCAGTGTATAATATCAAGCAATGGAGGCATAGCTCAGCTGGTTAGAGCGTTCGCTTCACACGCGAGAGGTCAAGAGTTCGAATCTCCTTGTCTCCACCATTTTGTCATTAAACACTTCGTTTACGAAGTGTTGTTTTTTTATAAAACACGGCCTACATAGGTATTTAGTGCTATAACTTAAAATTGTTATATTACAAAAGGCCCCAACTATTGACATTGAGCCAAAATATAAAACAAGACGGCAACCAGAGTGATTATACATTCACTTGGCTGCCGCCTTATAAGTTAAAATAAGAGAATTTATTACCTATTTATTATAGCTTCTCTTTTTATAAACCACTACTACTAAAACCATAGCAGCTATCACAAGAGCTGCTATATAGATTACAACATCAAGGCTGTCGCCAGTTTTAGGAGTATTTTCCGTTAATTTTGGAATTACAATGTCCTCATATTCAATTTCACTCTCATCATCGGCCCTTTGACTATTGTAATATTTTTCACAGCGAGTGCAGAACCAATATTCAATGCTTCCTTCAGATGTTGTTGTGGCATCTTTTCGCTCATGATGCTCTAAATAATGCCCCAGAGCATCTCCATATTCAAAGGTTTCCTCTTCGATTTCACCACAAGCACAAGATTTGTAATATACAGCTTTTTCAGTACAGCTTGCAGCATCCTTAAGACATGTTTCATTAGGTGTTTCAACGAAGTTGTGGCTTACAGTTATATTACATTCTGCAGAAAAGTTGCCTACAGTAATTGTAATTTTTGCTTCGCCTGGAGCGACTGCAGTTACATTGCCATTTTCATCAACCGTAACTACATCTTCATTTGAGGATTCCCAGGTTCTTGAATCAGTAGCATTTTCAGGCTCAACAGTTGCGGTAAGAGCTGCTGTGTTCTTGCAGCTAAGCTCAAGGCTAGTCTTGTCAAGAGCAACCGATGTGGCAGGAATATCAATGTTTAACACTATTTCTGGCAGTTCACCGAGGTATGCCGATGTAGAATTTGCAGTTATATTTGCAGGCTTACCTGTAGCATATGTTGCTCCACGGTGTTTGCCTGCAGCATCGCCGAACCCCCCTGTTTGCAAGCATCCAGAGATGGTATATGTAGCCTCACTCCAGTCCGAAGGAATAGTTATTGTAACCTTATGGAGTTTGGCATCGGCAGCAAATGTATAATATCCGTATTCGCTTCCGCTTGAACCCCTAAATTCAGTGCCATCTTCTCCTTTGCAATATACACGGCAGTTAGTGTTGTATATGCCAGAAAGCTTGTTGATTGGGTTATATAAATCTCCAAACTGAATCGTGAGCTGTGTTCCTGGCAAAACCCTAGTTTCTGCTGTTACCTCATTACCTTCAGAATCTGTAATGGTATAGCTGGTTTGCTTTGCACGAATCACCTGATATGTTGCAACATTATTCTTTTCAACCTTTATAACATGACTCCCCGCAGTGAGCCCTGAAATGGTAACTTCGCCGGTTTCTTCATCAACATCAACATTATCAGTCGTAAAGCCTTTGTAAGTAAGACTGTTTTTAGTGAGGATGGCTCTAGCCACAGAAACCTTACAACCTTTCTCAGGAGTGAAGCTGTAGCTTGCGCCTTGTGTTCCTACATAGTAGAGCACATCATGTTCAGCATCGAGCTTATCACCCACAGCTTTGCTTATTACCGTATTACTATTTTTCCCATCATTAATGGTCATATTTGTTACAACAGATGAGCCATCCGCTCCGACGCTGACAACCAAAACGCCTGTATTTTCGGGCCAAATTGCAGAAAATCTATATTTATTTCCTAAGTCAGAGTCAGTATATAACGCATCATAGCTCACGAGCACAAGGGCAGTGCCCTTTTTATTCGCTATTAAAGTTGCCACAGAGCTATTGTTTTCGTTTGGGGTAACACTAACTACATCGCTTTTATTTCCATTTTCATCTATTACTGTATATGTAACATCAGGAAGAGATGCTTTTGAGTTTGCCCAGCTTTCCACTATATGCCAGTTACGGAATATATTGAAGGTGAAATTTTCACCAACTTCAAGGTTGATATAACCCTTTTCGTTTACATTTAAGTAAACATCAGCAACATCAACCGAGTTTTGCTCAAAGTTGTGATAAATGGTATCTGAATTGAAAGAATTGCCATCATTCATAAAGAGCATAGCTTCTGTAATAGTAATGGTTTTCCCCTCTGCTTTTGAGGAACTCCAATCCCAATAGGTAACAGCATCTTCATCATCCGGACGTTGCACTCGAACAAAAGCAGAGCCACTGAGAGGTGCAAATTTATATATAACATTGCTACCCTCGGTTTTTATACTTATGGGTTCCTTAAAAGAATAAATATAATAAGTGCTGAGAGTGCCCGCAGAAACAACGGAACCCTTTGGAGCGATTACTGTAAAATGTTTGCTCTCAAATGTTACGTCAACGCTTCCGGATGCAGGAGTTTGTTCTGTAAGTTCTGCACTATTATGACTTTTGCTATAAGCACTGCTTGGAGTTAGCT
>CAVEWD010000009.1:0-18234 GCA_963619195.1 bacterium
TGATAACAGGAACCTGAAGTGCTGTGTCGTTCTGGCCTAAAGCTGCAGATTTAACTCTGTCGAAGGTTGAAACAACATATTCAAAACCATAGCCTGCTGCTGCAGAACCAAGGTTCATAACGAATTTGTCAGATGTAACACCAAGCTGTGTGAGCAAAACGTTGAGCTGCTTTGCAAGGTTGATGTCTACTGCGCTTTCAGCGCTGAGCTTGTTGCCGTATGCCTGAGCAACGGAAACGCCCACTGTTTTGTAGTTTTCTTCTTTTGCTGACATGAACAGAACGTTCTTGCCTTCCAGAGCTTCTGCGATCTTTGTGAAGAGCTCTGCGTCTTTTTCGTTGTTTTTGCATCCTGCGATAACTAATGGCTTAGAAATAGCTTCTTCAACAGCCTTAGCTTCTGCTATGCAATCTTCAGTTGATTTGTTAGCGCCGTTAGGATCAGCTGCTTCCAAATGGAGGCATACAAAGTCAACTCCCTCGATAGCTTCTGCTTTTTTAGCATAGTCCACCAGAGTTGCGCATCCCTCATAGTAATCTTTGAGTGTGCCAAAGATCTCTTCCTGCATTAAGTCAGAGATTTCTACGCCAACTTTAGGAGCGTTAGCTTCCTCAGCGTCGAATGTGTAGAATGGGAAAATATTATTTCCTCCAAGCACCATTTTGTTGTCTGCACCTATTTCAACAGTACCGATTTTACCGGTAAATGTTTGAGGTGTTTTCTTAAACGGCATTTTTATTCCTCCCTTGAATAGTGATGATTTATTCATAAACAAGCATATATAAATTTATATGTTGAGCTTGTTCATAATCGAAAATAAAGCTTTTTTGCTGGGGGTGTCTTCGGGCACCTCAGATGAGGGCTTACCCTCTGTGTCGTATTCAAACACCAGATCATCCTGGGGTACAACACCAATTAAGTTGAGCTCTTGCAGCTTAATTTCTTCCTTTATTCCTTCGCTTAGCTCTCCGTTTGGAGCCTTGTTTATTATAAGGCCCACCCTTTCAGGCTTAAGATTTATATCCTTAATAAGTCTTGCAATTCTTCCCACAGCCTGAACTCCTCTTCTGGAGCAGTCGCTTATGAGAAGGATGGTATCAACCTTAGGTAGAATTCCTCTGCTTATATGCTCCATTCCCGCTTCGTTGTCTACAACAATATATTTATAGTTGCCGGAAAATTTTTGAAGCTGGGTTTTAAGCATTCCGTTAACGTAGCAGTAGCAGCCTTCTCCCTGAGTGCGGCCCATAACCATCATGTCGAACTTCGGTGTTTCTGTGATTACATCTGAGAATTTGTAGTTGATGTATTCAGCTTTTGTCATTCCTCCGGGAATTGGGTTTTTAAGCGCCATTTCAGCTCTGTTGACCTCTTCACGGATATCTCCTATGGTTTGTTCAATTTCTACCCCTAAAACCTCGTTAAGGTTTGAGTTGGCATCTGCATCCACCGCAAGGACTGGAATTTTGTTGTTTTTTATAAGATAATCGATCATCATGCCGCAAAGAGTGGTTTTTCCTGTGCCACCTTTACCTGCAACGGCTATGGTATAAGACATAATTTTCCTCCTTTTTTGCACGCAAAAAATTTGCACCTAGTGTAAGAGTATAATCATTATAAGTTTTTTTTATTTGGTTTGCAAGAATTTCAAAGCAATCTTGAAGAACACAGAGTGGTTTTTTGTTTTTAAAACCCATATTTTTCACGCAAAACCGCTTTATTGTTAAGTGATTTTTATATCAAATGAAATTATATAAAAATTTTATCTTGGCAACGTGGTTATTATAGCGAAGATTAAAATGAAATGCAATGACAAAAGATGACAGGATTAGCTTTGTGGCAAATTTTTGATATAACTCATTTGTGATGAATTAAAACCTAATTTTAAATTCATTGTTTTAATCTTTGGTTAGACGCACTAATTGTGTGATTATGCTTTAATAATGCGCCGTTTTTTGGTAAAATACATTGTTGAGGTAAAAGATGATAAAGGAAGATACTATTTGCGCTATATCCACCCCCAGCGGTTACGGCGGAATTGCAATAATAAGAATAAGCGGCTGCGAGGCCTTTGATATTGTGGAGAAAATTTTTCGTCGCCCCGGCGGAAAGGGCTTTAATGAAGCCGGAAATTTCTCCATTAACTATGGACACATAGTTGATGAGCAAGGGGTTATCTTTGATGAGGTTTTGGTGAGTAAAATGAAATCTCCTCACACCTACACTACTGAGGATGTGGCGGAAATCAACTGTCATGGAGGCTTTGCTGCTGCAGGCGGAATTCTATCGCTTGTTTTAAGGTGCGGTGCCCGTTTGGCAGAGCCGGGAGAGTTTACCAAAAGAGCCTTTTTAGGCGGCAGAATTGACCTTTCCCAGGCTGAAGCAGTGAGCGACATGATTTATGGTAAAACTGAGGCTTTTTCTAAAATTGCCGCAGGACAAATTGCCGGAAAGCTAAGGGAAAAAATTGAGGATATAAAGCAGAAGATGCTTAAAGCTCTCTCAAATTTAGAGGTAACTATTCAGTATCCGGAGTATGATATAGATGAGCTGACAAATTTTGAACTTGAGGAGGAATTGGAGGTAATATATTCATCTGTTTGCGATTTGTCCTCCACTTTCAAAAAAGGTGAAATTTATAAGGATGGCCTTAAAACAGCCATTGTGGGACGCCCAAATGTGGGGAAGTCTATGCTTTTAAATGCCCTGGTGAATAAAGAAAAGGCCATTGTTACCGATATTCCCGGCACCACAAGAGATGTTATTGATGAAATGGTTTACCTAGGCGGCATTCCTGTGAAGCTATTAGACACCGCAGGAATCAGGGAAAGCTCCGACGCTGTGGAGGCCATTGGCATTAAGCGCTCCATTTCAGCTATGGAAGAGGCCGATATAACCCTGTTTGTGGCAGATGGGTCCTCTCCTTTAACGGATGACGATTTGGATATTTATGAAAAAATTAAAGCAAAGCCCCATGTGGTGGTTTTAAATAAGTGCGATAAAGGCCGCAACAGCCAGGTTTTTGATTATTTCAGGGAGGACAGCCCCATTGAAATTTCAGCCATGACAAAACAGAATTTGCCCCTTTTGGAAAAGGCAATTTCTGATTTTGCCGCCTCTGAGCCGGGAGACGCCTTGAATTCAATTCTATTGGTGAATGCCCGCCATAAAAGGCTTATTGATGAAGCTAAAGAGGCCATTTTTTCGGCAATTGAAAACATTGAAGGTGGAATGCCGGTGGATTTGTGTGAAATAGACTTAAGAAGCGCCTGGCACAGCCTTGGAGAAATTACGGGAGAATGTGCCGACGAGGAAATTGTAAACGAAATTTTCGCAAACTTTTGCTTAGGGAAGTGATTTAAATGATAAATTATGATGCTGGATATTACGATGTGGTGGTAATTGGAGCCGGCCACGCAGGGTGTGAGGCAGCTCTGGCCTCTGCAAGAAAGGGCATGAGCACTCTTCTTCTTACAATGCATTTGGATTCTATTGCCATGATGCCCTGCAACCCCTCAATTGGGGGCACAGGAAAAGGCCATTTGGTGAGGGAAATTGATGCTTTAGGGGGAGAAATGGGCAAAGCCATTGACAAAACCTATTTGCAGATTAAAACCCTAAACACCTCAAAGGGCGCCGCTGTGCAGTCCCTAAGGGCTCAGGCTGACAAAAGAAAATATCATGAATACATGAAAAGGGTTATAGAACGCCAGGAAAATTTGTTTTTACGCCAGGGCGAGGCTGTGAAAATTCTTACGAAGGATGGCGCAATTTGCGGGGTTGAGCTTCACTCCGGAGCCATATATAAAGCTAAGGCTGTGGTTATAGCCTCAGGCACATATCTTAAAGGAAGAGTTATTGTGGGTGAATCCATTAAGGAGTCAGGCCCCAACGGACTTTGTGCCGCCTCATCTCTAAGCGACTCCTTAAGGGATTTGGGTTTTGAGCTTTTAAGGCTTAAAACCGGCACTCCCTCCAGAGTGAATAAGCGCAGTATTGACTTTTCCAAGCTCACCATTCAGCACGGAGACAGCGCCGGAGCAATGTTTTCCTTTGAAGATGGAGAGAGTGAGTTCAGAGATGTGCCCTGCTATTTAGGTTACACCAATGAAAAAACCCACGAGGTTATTAAGGCTAACTTAAGCCGTTCACCCCTTTATTCCGGCATTATTGAGGGCATTGGGCCCCGCTACTGCCCCAGCATTGAAGATAAAATCGTGCGCTTTGCCGATAAGGAGCGCCATCAGCTCTTTGTGGAGCCGGAGGGTGAGTCCACAGACGAGGTGTATATTCAGGGAATGTCCTCCTCCCTTCCGGAAGATGTGCAGCTGGCTTTTATGCGCACCATTGAAGGCTTTGAGCACTGCGAAATAACCCGCTTTGCCTATGCAATTGAATATGACGCCATTGAACCCACTCAGGTGGAGGCAAGCCTGCAAACCAAGCTGGTGAAGGGGCTTTTCACCGCCGGACAGATAAACGGCACCAGCGGCTATGAGGAGGCTGCCGCCCAGGGAATTGTGGCGGGAATTAATGCTGCGCAGTACGCTTCTGGCGGAGAGCTGATGGTTTTAGGACGTTCTGATGCCTACATTGGCGTTTTGATTGATGATATTGTAACAAAAGGAACCCAGGAGCCCTATAGAATAATGACTTCCAGGGTGGAATACAGGCTTCTTTTAAGGCAGGACAATGCTGATTTGCGCCTAACGCCCCTAGGACACAAATTTGGCTTGATAAGCGATGAACGCTACCATGAGTTTTTAGATAAGCAAAACAGAATAAACAAGGAAATTGAGCGGCTAAAAACCGTTAAGGTGAGGCCGGAGGAAATTGACGCAGAATTTTGCACCAAATTTGGAATTGAACCGCTGAAGGCATCCACAACCTTATATAACCTAATAAAGCGCCCACAGCTTGATTATGATGCACTAAGCTGCTTTGATGAAAACAGAGGGGAAATTTCCCGGGAAATTGCATTTCAGGTGCAAACAAGAATTAAATATGAAGACTACATTGAAAAACAAAAGGCTCAGATAGAACGCTTTTTAAAAATGGAAAACAGGCTTATTCCTGAAGATTTCGACTACCTCTCTGCCAGCAATTTAAGGCTTGAGGCAAGGCAGAAGCTAAATAAAATGCGCCCTAAAAGCATTGGACAGGCCAGCCGAATTTCGGGAGTTTCACCGGCAGATATAAATGTGCTGCTTATAGAAACGGCAAAATATCAAAATAAAGGGAGATAAAAATCATGGCAAAAATGGTTAAGGAAATAAAGGTTATTGCAGTAGACGACATTATTGCAAATGTGAATCAGCCAAGAAAGAGCTTTAATGATGACACTATTGCGGAATTGGCTGAATCAATAAAAGCAGTGGGCATAATTCAGCCTTTAACTGTGAAGGAAACCCCATCAGGCAAATTTGCCTTAATAAGCGGCGAGCGAAGGCTTAGAGCCTCAAAGCTGGCAGGGCTTAACACGGTGCCCTGCGTAATTTTAAGGGGCGAAGGAGAAGACTTTGAGCTTATGTCTTTGATTGAAAACATTCAAAGAGAGGACATAAACTATATTGAGGAAGCCTTAGCCTACCGCCAGCTGATTGAGCGCTACAACATCACCCAGCAGCAGCTGGCTGAGAGAATTGGCAAAACCCAGTCCACCGTGGCAAACAAGCTGCGTCTCCTTAAATTGGGAGATGAGGTGATTGAAAAGGTTTTGGAATATAAGCTTACCGAGCGTCATGCCAGGGTGCTTTTAACAATTCCCGACACACAAATGCGCCTTAAGGCTGTGGAAACCATTAAAAAGAGAGAATTGAATGTGCGCCAAAGTGAGGAATTGGTGGAAAGGCTGAAGAGCGAGGTGGTGATGAACTCTTCCAGAGGAAGAATTAAAAATTCCTTCAACTACAAAATTTACACCAACACCATAAAACAGGCCTATGAGGTGATTAAAAAAACAGGTCTTGGTGCGGATTATTTTGAAAATAAGTATGATGACAGGGTTGAGGTTGTGATTACAATCCCAATTGAAAAATAAAGGAAGGTGCAATGCAGCTAAGGGAAGAGGGGGGCAACCTTTTAATTGAAGGCGCCTGTGAAATGGATCTTCAAAGCATATTCGAATGCGGCCAGTGCTTTCGTTTTAAAAAAACAGATGACAAAGCATATTTGGGGGTGGCCTATGGCAGGCCCCTTAAAATAGACCAAAGGGGAGATGTTATTACTCTATATGGAGTAAATATGCATGATTGGGAGCAAACCTGGAAAAGCTATTTTGATTTTGAGTGCGATTATGGCGCCATAAAACAGAGATTAGCCACAGATGAGGTTATGATAAAGGCTATGGAGGTTTCCGGAGGCATTCGTATTTTGCGCCAGGAGCTGTGGGAATGTTTGATTTCCTTTATTATTTCTCAAAACAACAACATTCCCAGAATAAAGAAAATAATTGAAGGACTTTGTGAGAATTACGGGAAAAAAATCGAGTTTGAAGGAGAAACCCTTTATGCTTTCCCCACACCGCAGGAGCTTGGGAGAGCCACCAAAGAGGAATTAGCTCTTTTGGGTTTAGGCTACAGAGATGAATATGTGGCCCTTATTACAAACAAGGTTAAAACAGGAAAATTCAGCCTTGAAGAATTATCTAAAATGAGCACCTCTCAGGCCAGAAGCATGCTGATTTCCCAAAGAGGAATTGGAGGGAAGGTGGCGGACTGCATTTTACTCTTTGGAATGCACCGCACTGAGGTTTGCCCGCACGATGTGTGGGTGAAGAGAATTTTCAAAGAAAAATACGGAATTGAAAACGTGACGGAAAAGAAGGGCTATGCTCTTTGCGAGAGCAAATGGGGTGAATACTCCGGGATTGCCCAGCAATATTTATTTTATGCGCAAAGGGAGGGAAAATGAGCACCACAGCGTTTATTGCCGCAGAATTTAACCCTTTTCATAAGGGGCATAAATATTTAATTGATGAAATTAAAAGAAATTTTGATGTGGACACTTTGATTGCAGGAATGAGCGGAGCTTTTGTGCAGCGGGGGGAACCTGCCATTTTTGATAAGCACACAAGAGCTGCTGCCGCCATTAAGGGTGGATGCGATTTGGTGGTGCAGCTACCTTATGTTTACTGCGCTCAGACAGCGGAAATGTTTGCCCTGGGAGCAGTGAGCACAGCTCAACACTGCGGAGCAAAAATGATTTTCTTTGGAGCGGAGGATGTGCTGCCGCCTAAATTTTACACAGCTGCCCGTTTGATTGAAAGCGGAGAATTAAAGGAGCTTATTGAGAAGGAAGAGGAAAATGTGCCCTTTGCACAGGCCAGAATAAAGGCTCTTAACAGGGTTACAGGGGATGACTATTCATTTTTGACTAAGCCTAATAACATTCTGGCCCTGGAATATATCAAAGCCATAATTCACATTGGGGCAGAACTTGAGCCTGTTATTTTAAAAAGAAGAGAAGATATGGTGCCATCCTCCACCATAAGGAAAATGCTCAGCGAGGATAAGCTTTCTGAAGCCTTTGGGTGTGTGCCGGCAGAGTGCTACAAAATTTCCTCCTCAGGCTTCGAGGGGCTAAAAAAGGTGTTTGGAGGACAGAGACACTCAATAGATGACTACATTGAAGCCATGAAGGCCTTTATTGTTCTGAAAAATGCCACAAGCCTGGAAAATGTGGCGGATATGCCCTCTGGCTTCTCCAATAGATTTAAAAATAAGGCCCATTTTCTGGATGAGGGCATTGTGCCCTTCCTTAAGGCCACAAATACAAAAACAGTGCCGGATTCCAGAATAAGGCGCTGCCTGATTAATATGCTTATGAGCTATTCCAAGGGAGATATGGAATTTTTTAAGAATGAATATCCCACATACATTCGCCTTTTAGGGGCAAATGCCAAGGGGTGCGCTCACTTAAAAGCCCTAAAGGATGAGGAGGCCAGAATTATCACAAAGCTTTCGGATTTCATTTCCAGCCAGGATAGCTTTGACGAGGCCGACATGAAAAGCATTATGATTGATATGAAGGCGGAGGATTTGTTTTATTTAAGGCAAAATCGCTTATCCTACGATTTAAAATATACCCCATATATTGATAAAGCGCAGTAGAAGGCAAACTGCCTTGTTAATTCAGATGAAAAATCAGTGATTGTAACTATAAAAACAGCAAGTGCGATGCTTGCTGTTTTATTATTTTTGTGCTTTTCTGATTGCATCTCTAAGGCTTTCCACCACAGCCTGCGGAAGGAAAAGCTCTTGGTACATTTGCATTGTTGACTTCTTCATTAAATTAATTTCATTTTGGGTAAGAGACGCGCATTTTTTTGCAACCGCCTCAATTTCTCCTTCATTTTCCACATTAAAGCCGCAGGAGCTTTGAGAAATTAAATCGAAGGTGTCGCCTTTGATGTTATTTATCACAATAAGGCCCCGAGAGAAGTAATCCAGAGATTTCATGGTGAGTCCAACACAAACCTCTTTTTTCATTATATTTAAGCCGAAGGAGCATTTTGCCATTATTTCATCCTTTTTGTTTTGCTCATAAACTGCGCCGTGGTGGATGTAGGCCACATTTTCTTCGCTAAGACGTTTTTTAAGGGCCTCTGACTTTTCTCCTTCGCCTATAATATTTAAGGTGCCCGCTCCAAAGCTTTGAGCTTTTTTCATGAAGGAGGCAATGAAGTCAATATCAATTATGTTGTTAATGGAGCCTAAATATAAGAATTCATTTCCATTGGAGCATTCCTTTATGGGCATTTCTCCTTCATTTTTACACAGGTAAACTGTTTTTGTTTTGTCGCCTATAGGCAGCTCGTTTGTTAATTTTTCGTAAAAGAGATTGCACTCCGTTATTACGAAGTCGGCATATTTCAAATGGCTTTTTCGCTGTGCCTTCCAAAGGGCAAAGGCAGCAGAAAGGAGCTTTTTAGCCACAGACGATGGAAAGGTTTCCGGCCAAAGGTCGCAAACATCAAAAATGAGGGTGAAGGTTTTGTGTTTTCTAAGACGCCCCATTTGCCTCACCAGGCTGTTTGGAGGCACCACAACATAAACCAGGTCGTAGCCCTCCCTTTGAGCTGTTTTGCGGCAATTTACGGCAAATAGAAGGTGTGAGATGAGCCTTTGCGGAGAAAGATTTTTTTTATAGGGCAAAGCATTAATATATTTTACCCCCTGGCGTTTTTTTTCAACGGGGGCTTTTTTCATGTGGTCGAAATCGGAAAAATAGATGTCGGTTTCATAGCCCTCAGCCGTAAGAGCTTCATAGACATATTTTACCCTTATTTCATAATCATCATAGCAGTCAAATATAGCTGCACGCATATTTTTCTCCTTATAACATAATTGGTGCTTAGTGTTTTATTTTAAAACAGCCGCCACGGTTTTTAGCATTATGCCGATTTCCTTGAAGAAACCAAATTCCATTATTCCCTCAAGGTTATATTTCATCTTTTTGGGAAGAACTTCATTAATATAGGCTGCATCCACATCAGTGGCTCCCTCTAAAAGCTTTTCCTCATCCTTAAATAAAATGCTGGTTTTGCTGGTGACGCCAGCGGGAAGAAGCAAAGTGGCAAACATTTCCGGGGTGTATTCCTTCACGTAATGGGGGCTTTCCGGGCGGGTGCCGCAAAAGCTCATGTCGCCTGAAAGAATGTTGATAAGCTGGGGCAGCTCATCAAGACGGGTGCGCCTTAAGAATTTGCCCACCTTTGTTATGCGGCTGTCTCCCAAAACAGTTACCTGTGTGCCCATTTTATCGGCATTTTTTTGCATGGTGCGGAATTTAACTATTTTAAACACCTTGCCGTAACGGGTGACTCTTTTTTGCAGGAAAAATGCCCCCCCGGGAGAATCGGTCGACACTAAAAAGGAAATGACCACAAGAACCGGAGAAAGCAGCACCAAAAGCACCAAAGCAGCCACAATGTCAAAAACACGCTTAAAAAACAGGCTTACCTGTTTTTTAGCTAATGCATCATAATATGGCCGCACCTGCGGGGTTTTCATAAATTCTGGAAGCTCATCCCATTTTTTTAGCATAAATATCCTCTTTGAAATTTGTTTTAGCCAGGTGTTAGCCCTGAATATATTTTTTCACTATTTCCTTATAGGTTTGTGCCACAAATTGCGCTTGCTCGTCAGTTAGACAGGTGTGCAGCGGCAGGGTTATTTCATTTGCAAAGCTGCTGTAGGCATTGGGGTAGTCGTTTATGTTAAAGCCCAGGTTTTTATAGGCAGTTAAAAGAGGAAGGGGTTTGTAGTGCACATTGCAGGAAATGCCGGCTTCCTCCATTTCCACAATTATTTTGTTTCGCATTTCAGCATTAATTCCAGGCACACGGGAAATATAAAGATGGCCGCTGGATGTATGCTCTTTGTTGAAATGATTTAGGCTCATTACGCCAATGGGTTTTAGAAGAGCGTCATAATATTCAATAATTTGTTTTCTTCTTTGCAGCATTTCAGGGTATCGCTTAAGCTGGCTAAGACCCATTGAGGCCATAATGTCGGTCATGTTGCATTTGTAGCCCGGGAAGAGCACATCATATTCCCAGGCGCCCTTTTGCATTTTTGCCAGAGCGTCCTTTGACTGGCCATGCAGCGAAAGAAGCTGGAGGGTGTGGTAGATTTCATCTAAATTAAGGCCTTCATGAGATTTCCAGACTGTGGCACCGCCTTCTGCTGTGGTGAGGTTTTTCACTGCATGGAAACTGAAGTTGGAAATATCCGCCACGCTTCCCACAGTTTTGCCTTTATATGTGGCACCAAGGGAATGGGCTGTGTCAGCCATTACAATAATTCTGCCATAGGCTGCTTGAATGTCGTTTGATGGGGTGAAAAGCGCCTTCTTTTCCTCAACAATTTCAAATATTTTGTCGTAGTCGCAGGGCACTCCCCCCACATCCACCGGAATTATAACCTTTGTTTTTTCGGTTATGGCATCCCTTAGCTTGTTGTAGTCCATTTCCAGGTTATTTTCTTGGATATCCACCAGTTTAAGGGTGGCTCCCACATGGCACACCACAGAGGCGCTGGCTGTGTAGGTATAGGCGCTGGTGATAACCTCATCCCCAGGGCCTATTCCTAAAACTCTTAAAGCCATTTCAGCACAGGCAGTTTGAGAATTTAAGCAAACCGCCATGGGTGCATTACAGAGTTTTGCGATTTCGCCTTCAAATTGTTTTGTTTTAGGGCCGGTGGTGATCCAGCCGGATTGAATTGTGTCGCTTATTTCAACTATTTCCTTTATGCCCACATCAGGCGGAGAAAATGTTATTTTCATGGTAAGTTATCCTTTCAATGCCGCTAAATATAATTAATTTATTTTATCTCTCATTTCATAAAGGTCGCAGCCCTTTGAGTCTATAAGCACCACCAGGGGCATATCCTTTACAGTGAGCTTAAATACCGCCTCGCAACCTAAATCCTCAAAGGCGGCTGTTTGTTTTTGGGTTACGCACTTTGCCATAAGGGCACCTGCGCCTCCTATGGCTCCAAAATATACTGCTTCATTTTTGATTATGGAATCTTTAACCTCAAAGCTTCGCTTGCCCTTGCCAATCATGGCTAAAAGACCGTTTTCTAAAAGAAGGGGGGTGTAGGGGTCCATTCTGCCGGAGGTGGTGGGGCCTGCCGAGCCTGTGACCTCTCCTGGAGGAGCAGGACACGGACCACAATAATATATTATACTGCCGCGAAGGCTAAATCCCAAATCTTCTTTGGCTTCAAGGGCTTGTTTAATTCTTTTGTGGGACTCATCCCTTGCGGTGTAGACAGTGCCGCTTAAGGAAACTAAATCGCCTGCTTTAAGGCTTTTTAAAAGAGCGTTATCTTCCGGGAGGTTTATTTTAATTCTTTCCATTAAAGCACTGCCTCCTTATGTCTTGTGGCGTGGCAGCTGATGTTTACCGCCACAGGCAGCTGGGCAATGTGGGTGGGGCAGGAAAGAATGTTTACCCTAAGGGCTGTGGTTTGCCCGCCCATACCTGAAGGGCCAATGCCAAGAGAGTTTATTTTATAAAGGAGTTCTTCTTCCATTTTTCTTAAAAACTCATTTTCGTTTGGCACACAAATGTCGCGGCAAAGGGCTTTTTTCGCCATAAGGGCGCAGGTTTCCAGATTTCCTCCCACTCCAACTCCAATAATCATGGGCGGGCAGCTGTCGGCTCCTGCAAGGCGCACCGTTTCCAGCACAAAATCGCATACTCCCTCTTTGCCCTGGGCAGGAATAAGCATTTTAACTCTGCTTTTATTTTCGCTTCCTGCCCCCTTGGGACACACGGTTATTTTTATTTTATCTCCCGGCACAATTGAAGTGTGCACAATTGCCGGGGTGTTGTCCTTTGTGTTTACCCTATCAAAGGGGTCACTTACCACTGAGGCTCTAAGATAGCCCTGGGTGTAGCCCTCTGCCACACCGCGGTTTACGGCTTCGGTTAAGTCTCCTCCTGTTATGTGGGTGTCCTGGCCTATTTCCATAAACACCACCGCAAGGCCTGTGTCCTGACACAGGGGCATGTTTTTTTCTTTGGCAATTTCCCCATTTTCAATTAAGCATTCTAAAACGCTTTTGGCCACAGGGCTTTTTTCAATTTCAAGGGCCGATTTTAAAGCCTTTTTTATCGACTCATCTGCCACGCAGTTTGCCTGGATGCAAAGATTTTTTATTGCCTGGGAAATTTCCTGTGCGCTTATTTCTCTCATTTTCTTACTACTCCGCTTTCCACCGCCGCCTTTGCCACGGCAGAGGAAACTGCCGGAAGAATGCGTTCATCAAAGGGGTCTGGAATTATATATTCGCAAGATAACTCTTCCATAGGTATTAATGAGGAAAGGGCTAAGGCTGCTGCTTTTTTCATTTCCTCGTTTATTTCGGTGGCGCCGGCATCGAAGGCTCCCCTAAATATGCCGGGGAAGGCTAAAATGTTATTTATCTGGTTTGGCATATCACTTCTGCCTGTGGCCACCACATAGGCTCCGGCTTCCTTTGCTTCTTTAGGGTCAATTTCCGGTTCCGGGTTTGCCAGGGCGAAAATTACAGGTTTTTCCCTCATTGTTTTAACCATTTCTGTTGTGAGAACCCTGGGAGCTGAAACTCCCACAAAAATGTCGCTTCCACAAATGGCATCACCAAGGGTGCCGGAAATTTTATTTTTGTTGGTTAAAGCCGCAATTTCGCTCCAGGCAGGGTTTTGCTCGCATTTGGAGTCTCCCTGGAGTAAAATGCCGTGTTTGTCGCACATTATTATATCGCCAAAGCCGAAGGCTAAAAGCAGCTTTGCCACAGCAATGCCCGCAGAGCCTGCGCCGTTTATAACCACACGGGCATCTTGAGGGTTCATTTTCTTTAGACGAAGGGCAGATAAAAGTCCTGAGGTTACCACCACAGCGGTGCCGTGCTGGTCGTCGTGAAAAACGGGGATGTTGCATTTTTCTTTTAAGCGTCTTTCAATTTCAAAGCATCTGGGGGCGGAAATATCCTCCAGATTAATTCCTCCAAAGGAAGGGGAGAGGCGGTATATTGTTTCCACAATTTCATCCACATCCTTTGTGTTTAAGCAAAGGGGAATGGCATCCACATTTCCGAACCTTTTAAAAAGCACGCATTTACCCTCCATAACAGGCATTGCCGCTTCAGGGCCAATGTCGCCAAGGCCTAAAACGGCTGTGCCATCGCTAACCACAAGGCACATGTTGCCACGTCCTGTGAGGGTGTAGCTTTTTTTAGGGTCATTTTTTATTTCAAGACAAGCCGCAGCCACACCGGGGGTGTAGGCCACAGATAGGTCTTCTTTATTATTAATTGGAGATTTTGGCTCCACGCTGATTTTTCCATGCCACTTAGCATGCATTTTTACTGATTCCTCTGAATAGTTCATTGTGACAACTCCAAAGCATTAATTATCTTTTCATTATAATATATTTATTAGCTTTTAAAAACCTTTAAGCAATTTAATTTAAACCGGCGAGAACACCAACAAAAAACCCCGTTGGTGCGGGGATTTTGTTGCTTTAGTTTTTAATTTAAATGTAGTCCTTCAGTTTTTTGCTGCGGGTTGGGTGGCGCAGCTTCCTTAGTGCTTTAGCTTCAATTTGACGGATTCTCTCACGGGTAACCTTAAATATGTCACCCACCTCTTCTAAGGTGTGGGGGCGGCCGTCCTCAAGGCCAAAACGAAGCTTCAAAACTCTGGATTCTCTCTCTGTGAGGGTGTCTAAAACCTCCAAAAGCTGCTCACGAAGGAGCATGTAGCTGGCCATATCCTCTGGAGCCTGGGCATCTTCATCTGGAATGAAATCTCCCAGGTGGCTGTCATCTTCCTCGCCGATTGGGGTTTCCAAGGAAACCGGGTCCTGAGCGATTTTCAAAATTTCAGTAACCTTTTCTTCTGTCATTCCCAGCTTTGCGGCAATTTCAGCCGTGGTGGGGTCGCGGCCCAATTCCTGAACCAGAACTCTTGAGGTGCGCATGATTTTGTTGATGGTTTCCACCATATGCACAGGAATTCTTATGGTTCTGGCCTGGTCTGCAATGGCACGGGTTATGGCTTGGCGAATCCACCAGGTGGCATAGGTGGAAAATTTATAGCCCTTGGTGTAGTCAAATTTTTCCACAGCCTTTAAAAGGCCTAAGTTGCCCTCTTGAATGAGGTCCAAAAATGCCATGCCCTTGCCCACATATCTTTTGGCAATGCTCACCACCAGCCTTAGGTTGGCGTTGGTGAGCTCCTGACGAGCCTCTTCATCGCCGTCGGCGATTCTTTGGGCTAAGGCCACCTCTTCCTGGGCGCTGAGCAAATTAACTTTACCGATTTCCTTTAGATACATTCTCACCGGGTCGTTTATGTTGACTCCGTCAATATCCGAAAGTGCAAGATCATCTCTTTGGGCGCTCTCTCTCGTTATGGTTAGATCGTCTGAATCCTCTGAGACGTCGTTAAGCATTAAGGCATCGTCCTTAAGCAACTCATCTGCGTAGTTGTCGAAATTTATAACCCCTTCTTTAATTAAGTAGTCCAAAACTGTGCTGGACTCATCATCTGTTAAGGTGATTCCGTCCAGAGCCGGAGCAAATTCTTCAAAGGGTACCATGTTTCCGCCTTTAGCCTTAGCCACCAAAGCATCCACACGATTTTTCAATTCAGCATTTGAATTTAAAAGTTCTTCAATATTCACACTGTTTGTCATGCTACTGTGTATTTACCTCCGTTTTAATTTCCAAAAGCTTTTGTTTTAGGTAGGTGTACTCCTTTAGTATTTCCCGCTGACGCCCTTCATTCTGGCCGGTGGCCTGCAGCTCATCCAGCTCCTTTTTTAGTTCCTTTAGCTTAGCGTTATAAATATTAATTGTGAGAACATTCACATAAAACGGCAGTTCGTTGTCACTGATATCCTTATCAATGCAGTTTATCAATGCTAACCTCTGCTGAGAACTTTTAGTGTATATTATTTCATTCGAAATGTCAACAATGTTTGGATTTTTTTCGTAGGCGTTTGCCATTGCTTCATAAAGCAGGGCATTTTCGCCGTCGAAAAAGTTGATTCCACCGGCATTAAGATATTTCTGGTAGTTGCTGTGGCTGGATAGAACATATTTTAAAACTGCCAGCTCATTTTTCTGCATGGGGGTTAATTCCTTCTGGGGAGCCTCCTCTTGTAGTGAGATAGCTTCCTTAGGGGAGGTTTCATCGGGTTTTGCCGCTTTATTTATTTGGACAATTCGGCTTTTTACGGTTTGAATGTCGCTGTCAGTGAGAGAGGCAAGCCTTCTGGCGTAGTAGTCCCATTTAATTTCATCGTTCACCAAAGCCACAACGCTGGCAGCTTCGTTTAAAAAGGCAGAGCGCTGCTGAATGTCACTAAGATCATATTTTTCCTTCAGCTCGTTTATTTTAAAGTCTTCCCCATGCACAGCCTCTGCTGCCCGGGCTAAAAATTCTTTGGCTCCAAACTCCCTCACGTAGCTGTCGGGGTCGTGATTTCCAGGAAGGGTCATAACCTTGGCGTTTAAGCCTGCCTCGCTTAGAATTCCAGAGCCCTTCACAGCGGCGTTTCTGCCGGGGGAGTCGCCATCGTAGCATAAAATTACATTGTCGGTGTAGCGCTTAATCAATTTGGCGTGTTTTTCCCCTAAAGCTGTGCCCAGGGTGGCGCAAGCCGCCTTTATGCCGTGGTCGTAGAGGGAAATCACATCCATGTAGCCCTCCACCATAATTATGGGGTCACTCCTTTTGGTTATGGCATCCTTTGCCTTATTAAGGTTATACAGGGTGCTGCGCTTATAGAAAATGGAATTTTCCGGGGAATTTAAATATTTGGGGCCGGAGGAGGATTTCGTCATGATTCTTCCTCCAAAGCCAACTATGTTGTTGGAGATATCCAAAATTGGATACATTATTCTATCGCGGAAGAAATCATAAAACCCACGCTCATTCTCCCTTGCAAGATTTGCCGCCTCAATATCCTTTTTCTTAAAGCCTTTTTTAAGAAGATAGAGGCTTAAGCTGTTGTCGGAGGGGGAAAGGCCCAGCCCGAAGGTGCGTATGGCTCGGGGGGTTATTCCTCTTTGGGCAAGGTAGGAGAGGGCGTTTTGATTTCCCACAAGGTTTTTATAAAAGAAGTTGCCTGCCTCACGGTTTATTTCATATAGATTTTTTTTGGCTGTGTAGAACTCAGAGGAGGAGCCTCCATCTTCATATTCGGGGGTGATGTTCATTTCTCTGCATAGGGTTTCCATGGCCTCGTAGTAGGAGGAATGATTCATTTCCATAATGAAGTCGATTATGTTTCCGCCCTTATGGCAGCCGAAGCAGTAGAAAAAGCCCTTTTCCGGAACCACAGAAAAAGAGCCGGTGTTTTCGTTGTGGTCGGGGAAGGGGCAAAGCCCAAAATAGCGCCCGCCTTTTTTTTCAAGGCGAGTGTAGCGGGATATGTAAGCAAAAATATCGGCGTTGTCTAAAACCTTTTCCCGAAAGCCCTGCTTAAATTTCGGCATTTTTCCTCCTTTACCATGATTTTGGTATGAAAAGATTAGTATATGTGTCCACAGCGTAGTTATCCGTCATGCCGGCAATGTAGTCGCACACGGAGCGAGCCATATTTTCTTCTCCCCTGATTACATATTCCTGGGGCATTTTGTTTGGGTGCTTTAAAAAATATTTATATAGGCTCTCCACCACATGCTGGGCTTTATCCGCCTCTTTTTTTGCGGCACTGCCCACATAAAGCTTTTCAAATAAAAAGCTGCGCAAATCATCGGTGGCTTTTTTTATTTCGTCGCTTTTTATAATGTCGCCTTTCCCACGGCTGTTTTCCACCACATCTATAATCATGGTGTTAATTCTTTTGGAATTACTGTTTCCTAATATTTTAATTAGCTCCGGCGGGAAATTTTCCTCCTTTAAAATTCCTCGGGAGAGGGCATCGTCCATATCGTGGTTTATATATGCGATTTTATCGGAAATATTGGCTATTTTCCCCTCGAGGGTGGAGGGAATATAGGCGGAGCGGTGATTTTTTATGCCATCTCTCACCTCAAAGGTGAGATTCAGCCCCCGTCCGTTTTCCAATTCATCCACAATTCTAAGGGACTGCAGGTTATGTTCAAACCCTCCTGGGCAAAGCTCATTCAGCACGGCTTCTCCGGTGTGGCCAAAGGGGGTGTGGCCCAAATCGTGCCCTAAGGCAATGGCCTCTGTTAGGCTCTCATTCATATTAAGAGCGCTGGCAATGGAGCGGGCAATTTGAGAAACCTCCAGGGTGTGGGTTAAGCGAGTGCGCAAGTGGTCGCTTTCCGGGGAAATAAACACCTGCGTTTTGTGTTTTAGCCTCCTAAAGGACTTTGAATACATAATTCTGTCTCGATCCCGCTCATAGCAGGTGCGAACCTCACAGGGAGCTTCATATTTCCTTCTGCCCTTGGTGTTTATTGAAAGCTGGGCATAGGGGCTTAGGTTTGTTTTTTCTTTAAGTTCTTTTTCTTCTCTTATGTTCATTTGTGCCCCTCCCTTTAATTAAGCCTAAATATGCGGTGTTTATATTAAAATTAATAAATTTTGCCTGAATATATTTACTCTGACATTTTATTATAGCACAAATATTGCCTTGGGGCTTAAAAATTTATTTCCTTTAAGAATTGCTTAATAATAGCGGCAGCGGTGGGGAAAAGAAAAAGGTTAATTCCCAAAGTAAGTTCCACAGTAGGAAGGAAGTGGATTTTACCTTGGGA
>CAVEWD010000010.1:0-18143 GCA_963619195.1 bacterium
CCCACACTAACTTCCACCTCAACTTCCACTGTGGAACTTACTTTGGGAATTAACTAATAAAAATATTTCCCGGGAAAATGTCTAATACTTTAATTTTTTATATTTGCATTTGAGAAGAACTATGATATAATTCATTGATGTATCCTTGGGGATAATTCCCCCAATAGTCCAAAAGGAGGTATAGCAAATGAATTCATATGAAACTCTGTTCATTGTGAACCCTAATGTTACTGAAGAAGAGCTTGATGTTGAAATTGCAAAGGTTCAGGCTGTTATTGAAACTGCAGGTGAAGTTAAAACAGTGGATAAATGGGGTAAGAGAAAGCTTGCTTATGAAATCAATAAGGTTAATGAAGCTTATTACACTCTCATCACATTTGAAGGTGAATCAAGCGTTCTTGAAGAACTCAATCACATCTACAGAATCACTGAAAACATTTTCAGAGGTATTTACTTAAAAGTAGAAAAATAAGAAGGATAAATAATGATCAATAAGGTTTTTTTAATCGGAAGATTAACAAGAGATCCTGAAGTAAAATATTTTCAAGGCGGAACTGCTGTTGCCAGCTTCACTTTAGCTGTCGACCGTAATTTCAAAAGCAAAGATGGGGACAAGGAAGCTGATTTCATCCCTGTTGTTGCTTGGAGAAAAACTGCTGAGCTCTGTGAGAAATATGTGTTTAAAGGCAACATGTTAGCTGTTGTGGGAAGGATACAGACACGTTCTTATGATGCTCAAGATGGTTCCAAACGATATGTTACCGAAGTGGTGGCTGATGAGATTCAATTTTTATCTAATCCATCACAGTCTCAAAGACAGGAAAGCTCTTCTTATAAAAGCACTGCCCAGCCAAACGATAAATTTGGAGTTCCAATGGACGGCTTTGAGGAAATTGACGATTTAAATCTTCCGTTTTAAAGGAGCAGAAAGGAAATAAAAATGTCAGCACCTGAAAAGAAAGACTATCAGAAAAATGATTACAGACGTAGAAAGAAAGTCTGCTATTTTTGTGAGAATAAAATAGAGAACGTAGATTACAAAGATGTTGCGTTCCTTAGAAAATATGTTTCTGAGCGTTATAAGATTCTGCCCAGAAGAGCAACAGGAACCTGTGCAAAGCATCAAAGACAGGTTACAAGCGCTATAAAAATCGCAAGAAATATAGCACTTCTTCCTTACACAACAGACTAATATCATCTGGCCCACTTCTCATTGCTTTAAGCTTAGGGGAAGTGGGCCGCTTTTTAAAAAGATGACCTGCAATGCCAGGTCATTTAGGTTTATTCTATTTTAAATATATAACTCTATCTTCTCTGCGAGGCGATGCCTTTGGAACCTCACAGTCGGCATATCCTACGGCTATACTTCCAACTCCAATATACTCATCACCTACTCCCCACTGACTCATAAGGGTTTTCCCTTCCTCAGTTTCAAACATTTCCTTTTCTCCGTGAATCCAGCATGTGCCAATTCCAAGAGAGAAAGCGGCATTCATCATGTTGCATATGCAAAGAGAAGCATCGCATAATGGAGCTATGGCATTTTTTTCTGCAAATACTAAGATTATAGTAGGACATGAATAATAAGGGTCATTCACTCCGCCTCTCACTTGGCGATTAAGGGCACTAACTTTCTGCCTTTGCTCGTCACTTTGCACCACAACTAATTTCCAAGGCTGCTGTGCCTTTGCAGAAGGCGCGTAGAGACCCGCTTCAATAATACATTTCAGTTCCTCATCCTTAATTTGCTCAGCTTTGAATTTGCGAATGCTTCTTCTGTTCATAAGAGTTTGTAATGTTTCGTTCATTCTGTCTCTCCTTTGTTATTTATTGTCTTTATTTCCAATATATTCCAAATTAGGGTTTCCGTAGCATTTTCTGCACACCGGAATATAGTCATCATTTCCTCCTATTAACACCTGCTCGCCTGCATATACCGGCTTACCGTCCTTTACTCTCAGCACCATAGTTGCTTTTTTGTCGCAAAACCAGCATACTGTTTTAATTTCTTCAATTTTGTCGGCATAAATCAGCAGAGCCTCACTACCCTCAAAGAGATTGTTTTGAAAGTCATTTTTGAGTCCGTATACAATAACAGGAATTCCCATGTAGTCCACTATTTGTGCCAGTTCCATCACTTGAGCTTTAGTTAAAAACTGCCCTTCATCTATTAGGATACAGTGGATTCTATCGCTGTTTTCTTCCTGTGCCTTTGTTAATATGCTTAATATTGAGGTGTCATTGTCATAAGGGATGGATTCTTTTTTTAGTCCAATCCTGGATGCCACAACATTTTTACCAAATCGCACATCCAATGCAGAATTTAAAAGAAGCACGCGTTTCCCTTGCTCTTCGTAATTGTGCGCAATTTTTAATATTTCAATGGATTTGCCTGCATTCATGCTGGAATATCTATAATATAGCTGAGCCATTTGTACCCTCTCTTTAAATTATTACAATTTATTATAGCATTTAATTATTAAAAAAATCATCATTCTTTTGCAAATAAGGTAAAAACAAGGTAATATTAAATAGCTTGAAAGGTATTTTGAATTGAAATGAAAAGGAAATTTTTAATTGTAATTTATACATTGCTTGCAGCTATTTTTCTGAATGGTTGCTCCTCCGGCTCTATTGTTAACAATAAAGACACCGGTGAGATTGAGGTTGGTGATAAGGCATATTTCTATGAAGACGGTGTATATAAGGCCATCACATCTTATTATGATGCCAATGGATATTTCTCTGTGGCCAAGGTTAATGTAACTGATGGCAAAATTGTATCAATATCATATGATAGAATAAACCGCAAGGTAGAGCGCTTTTCACAATTGCCGCAGGAAGAGACTATGCAGAGCGTAGAGAGTTTTCTTTCAGATGTAAAAAGCCTTAATTCTAAGGTGATGCAAAATCAAAATGCGGAGAACCTCTCATCATCATCGGAATATGCGGCAGATTATAAATTATTATTGGAGGCAACATTAAATAATGCCGCTGTAGGGGATACTACATTGACTTTTGTGGATACTCATACAACTTATAATGAAATTTTTGAAAACCCCTCCACAGAGTGTGTGGCTCATCTTTCAGTGTCTTACAATGGTGCTCTGGTAAGCTCTATAAACTACTATATAACCGATCAAAACGGTCTTAAAATTGAAGATTACCCTGAGGGGGAAAGGCAGTTTAGCGAATATATGAGTTATAAAGCTTTGATTGAATTTCTAAACAGTATGCCAACAGAGGGTGCGGAGTCTCTAATAAAAGAGCCAATCACAGAACAGCCTCTGTCGGTTTTTGATGATTATAATCAACTAGCCAGCATAGTTGAAGAAAAACATGAAGCTGTGGAGTTGAATAATGAAATTAATCAGCTATTTTCCAGCTTGTAGCTTAATTCAAGCCATTCTGCCTCTAAGTCACTGTATTTTTGATTAGTAAAATCCAATTCCTTTAGAGTTTTTTCAGATTCCTCAACATCTTTATAGAAATCTGGGCTGTTAATTATTTTTTCCAGCTCAGTTTTTTTATTTTCCATCCCGGCTAATTCTTCTTCAATTTCTGCTATGCGTTTTTCTGCCTGTCTTGCAGCATTCTTGCTTAGAGTTGGTGTTGATGTTTTAATTTCACAAGAAGGTTCTTCCTTTTTTTCATGTTGAGGTTTTTTCCCCTTTGTGGAATCTGGAAACAATGGCAGGGCTTCATCATAAGTGCAGTTATAAAAATAGCCCTTTCCCTGGTATATGTAAAGTATTCCATCACACACAGAGGAAAGAAGATATCTATCATGGGACACAACAAACACAGTTCCATCGAAGTCCCTCATTGCCTGTTCAAATATTTCTTTTGAGGAAATATCCAGGTGGTTTGTGGGTTCATCCAGCATTAAGACATTTGCCTTTGTTAGCATTAGCTTTGCTACCGCCACTCTTGCTAGTTCACCCCCTGAAAGGACATTTATTTTTTTGTAAACATCATCATTGGAAAACAGCATTCCACCCAACACAT
The DNA here is from genome assembly GCA_963619195.1 of bacterium. Lineage (GTDB taxonomy): Bacteria > Bacillota > Clostridia > Eubacteriales > Anaerofustaceae > RUG14186. The sequence goes on from CAVEWD010000010.1 coordinate 4,009, forward strand.
TTCTTACCTTCAGTGTATCCTCCCCGGAGTATTCACAAAGCTCGTCTAATATTGTGTTGTCAGAATTTATATCGCTGTGATATTGACGAAAATAAGCGGTTTCAACCCCTGCTCCATAAAGAATTTCACCCTCCACAATAGGCAGCTCACCGCAAATTGTGCGCAGCAGTGTGGTTTTGCCTGTGGCGTTATTTCCGCAAATACCTATTTTCCGCCCGTGGAGCACCTCCATGTTTATTCCGTTTAAAATTGCTCTTCCATCATACCCAACACCTAAATTAATAAGCCTTAGAGCATTTTTTGAAATTACCTTTTTTGATTCGAAATTTATTTTCGCGTGTTTTTCTTCCTTTGGACGGTCTATTATTTCAATTTTTGAAAGCTGTTTTTCTCTGCTTTCGGCTCTTTTTATGCTCTTTTCGCGATTAAAGCTTTTAAGCTCGCGAATTATCTCTCTTTGTTTTTTTATATATTCCGATTGTATTTCATAGGCTCTGTTTAGAGCGTAGCGTTCGTCATCTCTTTGCCTTATGTAATCGGAATAATTGCCGGTATATTCCTTCACACTCATATCCGTTTCCCATATGGTGTTGACGGTTTTGTCCAGGAAATAACGGTCATGGGATACCACTATATATGCATTTGGATACCCTGAAAGATATCCCTCAAGCCAACTGATGCCATTTATATCCAGATAGTTTGTAGGCTCATCCAGCATAAGCAGCTGCGGCTGTTTTATGAGCATCTTTGCCAGAGCAACTCGCATTTTCTGCCCGCCGCTTAATGTGCATATTTTTTTTTCAAAATTATCTTCAGAAAATCCGAGACCCTTCAGTGTGGCTGAAGTAATGCTTTTATAGTAGTATCCCCTTTGGTTTTCAAAGCTTTCGCTCATTTTCAGAAACTCCACATTGAGTTTCTCCAGTTTTTCAAGGTCAGTTTCGTTTTCCAGATGTATTCTCATCTTCTCAAGCTCGTTTTCCTTTGCAATGACATCGCTGAAGGCTTTTAGAGTTTCCTGGTAGATTGTTTCTTCTTCATCGAGATCTAAATTTTGCCTTAAAAAACCAATACTGGAGCATCCCCCAACACTGACGCTGCCGCCATCGCTGAGAAGATCTCCCGCAATTATCTTGAGTAGTGTAGATTTTCCGCTTCCGTTTAAGCCAATCAGCCCTATGTGTGAATTTGTGTTTATTCGTAAATTAACATTTTTCAGCACATCATCAGAACCGAAGCTTTTTGAAATGTTGTTTAATGTTATAAGCATGTTATTCTATTTCTCGTCTGCCCTCCAAAGCATTTGCCAAGGTGGCTTCGTCTGTGTATTCCAAATCTGCTCCACTGGGTAAGCCTCTGGCAATTCTTGTGGCCTTAACTCCCAGTGTTGAAAGCAGCCTTGCGATATACATGGCCGTAGTTTCTCCTTCAACGCTTAAATTGGTGGCTAAAATAACCTCCTTCACACCTCCTGTGAGCCTGGAAAGAAGCTGTGGTATCTTTAAATCATTTGGGCCAATTCCATCAACAGGGGAGATTACTCCTCCCAGTACATGGTACAACCCCCTATATTGCTTGGTGCGTTCTATCGCAATAACATCCTTTGGATCCTGCACCACGCATATAATGCTTTGATCTCTTGTTTCATCGCTGCAGAAGCTGCAGGGGTCAGAATCTGTGAGATTGCAGCAAACAGAACAGTAACAAACGTTTTCTTTCGCCTCTGTTATGGCTAAAGAAAGTCTGTTTGCATAGTTATCATCTGCTTTGATTATGAAATAAGCAAGTCTTTGGGCACTTTTTCGCCCTATTCCCGGCAGCTTGCTCAGTTCGCTAATTAATTTTTGTATTGATTCAGAGTATATTGCTGCCATTTTAGAGCCCCGGGAATCCCACCCCTCCGGTGATTGCTCCCATTTTGTTTTGAACAGCTTCATCAGACTTTTCTATAACTTCATTTATTGCAACAATAAGCATATCTGTCAGCATGTCAGCATCATCAGCATTTAAAAGTTCGGGGTCTATTTGTATGCTTTGTATTTTTTTATCTCCTCCTGCCACAACCTTAACTGCTCCGCCTCCACTGGTGGCCTCGAAGGTCATTTGAAGAATTTCTTCTTGTGCTTTTTGCATTTCCTGTTGCATCTTCTGAGCTTGCTTCATTAAATTTGCCATATTAGGCTGTTGATATTTTGCCATTTTTTTATTCTCCTGATTTTATATTTTTAAATCTGTTATTTCCTGCATATCTCCCATTATTTCCTTTGCGGCTTCTATGAGGCTTTTGCTTTTATTTTGTGATGTGGGTGCATCGGTTAATTCAACCTTTATTTTGCGGTCAAGTTTGGCTTCAAGAATGTTTTTAAGCTTATCTGCTCCATTTTGTTCCTTGAATGTATCCATCATATACATACTTGAACCGCTGGGATAAATATACAAAGTTTCTCCGTCATAAGAGGCAGCTTTCATTTCCGCCAAAATGTTTGAAATTAAAATGTCTCTTTTACTGTTCATTAAATACTTTGCCGCAAATTGAATCTGATCTTGCATTTCTGCAAGGGTATTTTTATCCGTTTGTGGAATGCTGTCCTGCTTTTTTAGGGCCTCCTTTTTTTCGGGAATAGGCTCATTTTTAGGCAGTTCTGTCTTTGTTTTTTCCTGTTTTTGGGGCTTTTCCTGATTCGCCGTGGCATAACTAACCGGCACACCATTTTTTATAAGAGCCTCCAACCTTGCTTCAAGTTTGTCCATTCTGGATGTCAGGCTTAAATATTCAGTCAGGCTACTTTTATCGCAAAGCTTTAAAATTGTGGTTTCTAAAAGAAAGCGTGTGTTGGTTATATATCTTCCATCTGCTTTTATTCTTGTCATCTCCCTCATGTAGGCCACAAGAAGCTCAGATGAAACATTTACTGCTGAGCGCTTTAAACTTTCAAAATAGCCATCACCTTTAAAAATAATTGATCGGTAATCAGAAACGCTGGTGTATATCATTAAATTCCTGAAATATTCCGTTAAACCCTCTATTATGCTGTCCACGTCGTTGCCGACTTCTATTGAACTGGTTAATGCCTTAAATGCCTCTGCTGGGTTTGAATCAGCTATGGCTTCTGCAATTCTGAATATATCCTCTTGTCCCATTAAACCCAGCACTCTTTGCACTGTGTCTGTGGTTATGCCGTCATCTCCCGCGGCCGCCAGCACTTTGTCTGTAATGGAAAGAGCATCTCTCATTCCTCCGTCTGCAGCATTTGCAATAATGTCCAAGGCAGAATCTTCATAGCCTGAATTAAGCTCGGTTAAAATTTTTATGAGATTTTGTTTTATTACATCATTTGCAATTCTTTTGAAATCAAATCGCTGACAACGAGATAAAATTGTGGGCAAAATTTTGTTCACCTCTGTTGTGGCAAAAATAAAGATTATGTGCTCAGGAGGCTCCTCTAATGTTTTAAGCAGTGCGTTAAAAGCCTCTGGAGTGAGCATATGAACTTCATCGATTATATAAACCCTATATTTTGCATTGGAGGGCAGAAATGATATATTTTCCCTTAGCTGTCTTATTTCGTCAATTCCTCTGTTGCTGGCTGCATCTATTTCTATCACATTAGATATGGCGCCATTTTCCTCGCTTAAACATGTGTTGCATTGCATGCAGGCTTCTCCGCCTTTGGGATTTTGACAGTTAACAGCCTTGGCGAAAACCTTTGCTGCTGTGGTTTTCCCTGTGCCTCGTGGGCCTGAAAAAAGATAAGCGTGGGATATATTCCCTGTTTCTATTTCATTTTTTAAAATCGGAATAATGTGCTCCTGCCCTAGAATATCTTCAAATCGTTGGGGGCGGAAGCGTCTGTATAAGACTTGATATGCCATTTTTTAAATTCTTCTCCATTTTACGCCTTCGCGGGTGTCTTCAAGAGCAATGCCCTTTTCCTTAAGCAAATCGCGTATTTCATCTGAACGAGCAAAATTCTTTTCTGCTCTGGCCTTTTGCCTTTCATCAATAAGCCTTTGAATATCCTCATCTAAAAGTTCATCTTTTTCTTTTGTGAGAATTCCCAAAATTTTAGCAGGTGTCATAAAGATGTCAAGAGCCTTTTCAAGAGCAGCCCTAGATGTGTTCTCTGATGCTTTAATGTTTATAATCTTTGCCATCTCAAACATTTCTCCCAAAGCTCCGGCAGTGTTTAAATCATCCTCCATGCACTCCTCAAAAGCCTTTATGCCTTCATTAAGCTCATTAAGCCAATTTTCTTCTTCTTTTGATATCTGTGAGTCTTCTGCCTTTGATATAAAATACACAAGGTTGTTTTTTACATTATAAAGTCTTTCCAAGGCTGTTTGGTTTTGCCTTAAAGATTCATCTGAGAAGTTTATAGGGCTTCTATACTGCACAGAAAGAATAAACATCCTCACTACTTCTAAGTCAAACTTTTCGCTGATATCTCTTATGGTAAAGAAATTACCAAGTGATTTACTCATTTTAACATCATCCACGTTAATATATCCGTTATGAAGCCAATAGTGAGCAAACTCCTTTCCGCTACAAGCTTCTGATTGGGCAATTTCGTTTTCGTGGTGAGGGAAAATTAAATCCCTTCCTCCACCATGAATATCAATTGTTTCTCCTAGATATTTCTTACTCATTGCAGAGCACTCTATATGCCAGCCTGGTCTTCCGTCTCCCCAAGGGCTTTCCCAGTAAGGCTCACCTTCTTTCTTTGCCTTCCATAGAGCGAAATCCAGCGGATTCTCCTTTGTGTCATTAACCTCAACTCTTGCTCCAGACAAAAGCTCATCCTTTGATTGGTGAGAGAGCTTACCATATTCAGGAAAGCTTTCTACCCTGTAATACACGCTTCCATCATTTGAAACATAGGCATGACCTTTATCCACAAGAATTTTAATAAACTCAATTATTTCATCCATAGTTTCGCTGACTCTTGGGTGTACATCTGCCGGTATTATTCCAAGGCCTTCTGCATCCTTTTTATATTCAGCAATGTATTTGTCGGCAACCTCTTTAGGTGAAATTTTTTCCTCTTTTGAACGATTAATTATTTTGTCATCCACGTCTGTGAAGTTCTGCACATACTTGACTTTATATCCTTTATACATAAAATATCTTCGCAGCACATCAAACACTGTAAATGGACGGGCATTGCCCAGGTGTATGAAGTTATAAACTGTTGGACCGCACACATAAATGTTAACCTCGCCATCATTAATTGGTATAAATTCTTCTTTTTTATTTGTCAGAGTGTTAAAAAGCTTCATTTAAATCTCCTAATAATATAATAAATTCTTTATTTCTGTAATTTCTCCACTAAACAGCTGCAGTAAGCCTTCACGCCCTCCAACCTTCCTGTGAAACCTAATTTTTCTTCTGTGGTTGCCTTGATGCTTATGTTGTCAATTGAGGTATTTAAAGTTTTAGCGATGTTTTCCCTCATTGCAACAATATGGCAGCTTAGTTTTGGCATTTGTGCAACTATCGTGCAGTCTGCGTTTTCAAGCCTGTAGCCCTTTTGGTTTAGCATTGTATTCACTTTTTCAAGGAGTTTGAGGCTATTTATATTCAGATATTCTTCATCATTGTCCGGAAAGTGTTGGCCAATATCTCCCAAGGCTACGCTTCCCAGCATTGCATCCATTAAGGCATGCACCAAAACATCTGCATCAGAGTGACCATCAAGCCCCATTTCAAATGGAATTTCAACTCCTCCGAGTATCAGCTTCCTTCCTTTTTTATATGCATGAACATCATATCCAAATCCTGTTCTCATTTTTTCTCCTTTTAAGCTAAACCTTATTTTATCATAAAATTGCGGTCATAGATATGTTTATGGTCTTTTTTGGGTTATAATAAATCAACGAAAAAATAAAAAGAAAGGGGACTTAAAATGCACGACGATAACATTGATTTCACAGGCGATACCCATAGTTGTTCAGACGAACAGCACAGCCATACACATACCCACACACATACTCACACCCATGATGGAGTGGAACATACTCACACACATATTCATGAGCACGATATAGAACACACCCATGAACATACAGAAGGGGAGCTTCACGAAAACGATAAGGAAATGAGAACCTTGGAGGCTCTTTTGTCCCATTGGATTGATCATAACCTCAGCCATATGGAGGGCTTTGAGGAGTGGGCTGAAAAGGCCATAGTTCACAACAAAAATGATGTTGCTGATGCGATTTATGAAGCAGTGCATTATATGCAGCATGCCAATGAGGAATTGGAAAAAGCAAAGGACCTTATGTAAACTAAATCAGAAAGCCGTCGCCATCAGCAGTGGTCGAAGGCTTTTTGTTTGCCCATAGCTGGCTTTAGGGGTAAGATGCTATTTCATAATATTTAAAATTATGTTAGAATTGCCAAAGGTGGAAAAATGGCATACAAGAAAAGTGAACAAACAAAACAAAGAATAAAAAATGCAGCATTTAAGCTCTTTATTGAAAACGGTTACGACAACACCACGGTTCGACAAATTGCTGATGCTGCGGAAATGGGAAATTCCGGTGCAATCTATTATCATTATCCCTCAAAGGAGGAAATAATGAGGGATATTTTTGAGGAACGTATTCATTTGATTACATCTCACTATGATGAAAAAATAGACATTAACGAAAACCCTCTTTTAAGCTGCTGTGCATGCATGAAGGCCTTGTTAAAATATATGTTTCTTAACGATAACCTGAAAAATATTTTTTCAATGATTTTGAAATCTGAATGGTATGATGAGGTTGTCATGGGCCGTAATATGGAGTTTTATAAAGCCTGGGCAAAGAAATATTCTGTTGCAGTTGATAGCGAAAACCTCACTCTATTTGTTTATTCCACAAGAGGTGTTGAAACAAAACTGATTTTGGAAAAAATAAAGGGTAACTTAAACATGGAGAATGATGTAATATTTAATTATATTATACGCTCATTTCCCCTTATGATAGGCATACCCAAGGATGTGGTGGATAAAGCCATTTTGGAGGCGGATTCAGTCATAAATGATAATTTCATAGATTCTGATTTTGTTGTGTAATAATATTTAAGAGCCCTTTGGTGTCAGAGGGTTATTTTTTTTACGTAAAAAATATTGACAAACAAAATAAAGCGTGCTATAAATAAAATAAAGTGCGCTTTATTTTATTTATAGTGGAGGTTAGAATGGATTTAGAGAAACTTTATCAAGAACGATTAAATAGAGTCAATATGGCTTTTAATCATGAAGAACCTGATTTTGTGCCTATTGTTAGCCAGTTTGAAACTTGGGCAATTGGTTATTCAGGAAAAAGAACTGAGGATGTAATAAATGACAGTGAAGAAGAATTTCAGTGCTTCAAAAAGGTTTATGAGGACATTTACTTTGACGCAGCTCTTATGGGTTTCCTTTCAAGGGACACCCGTCTATATGCACCTTTGGGAAATGCTCCATACTTTTATTCAGAGGATGGCGTGTGTGTCCAGCATAAGGAATGCTGCTATATGAACGATGATGAGTATGATCAACTTATAGCAGACCCAATGGGTTACACTGTTAACACATACTACAAAAAGAAATATCCTTCATTTAATTTAAATTACCCAGAAAGCTATGAGGCTTTGAAAAAGTCTTTCCATGTATTTTTAAACTTCATCCAGAAGGCTGCCTCATCAAGTGAAAGATACAAAAATGAATTGGGAATCCCTGTTCTTCCTAGCGGTATAGGCGTTATGCCCACTGACCTTATTATGGACTACTACCGCGGGTTGAAAAACACTCTTGCCGATGTAAGACGACGCCCTCAAAAGGTGGCAGATGCCGCTGAGGCACTGTTTCCAATAGCGCTAGGAGATGTTACAAAAGGTGCCACATCTCTTCCTAGCTTCCCATATTGCTTTTTCCCGATGCACATTCCAACATATTTAAATCCAAAGCAGTTTGAAAAGGTTTATTACCCAACCTTTAGCAAAATGATAAACACATTGCACGATATGGGTGCAAGTATTGGTATGGTTATGGAAGGAAATTGGGAGCATGTGTATGACTTTGTGAATGAGCTTCCGAAAAACGCTGTGTTAGGCTTTCTTGATAATGAGGATATCTTCAGAGCTAAAAAGGAAATAGGCGCAACCATCGCTATTGCAGCTGGTCATAGCGGTTCAATGCTTAAATATAATTCAAAGCAGGAAAATATTGACTTTGCTAAAAAGCTTGTGGATGAGGTTTCTCCGGGAGGTGGTTTTATGCTGACAATGTCTACCATGCTTTTGGCTAAGGATGAAATCGATCCGGAAAATCTGAAGGCTGTAAATAAATTTGTACACGAATATAGGAGGTAGAAAATGTCTGAATATAAACAACCCGCTGAGCTTTTTGAAGAGCTTAAAGAGGAACTTCCGTTTTTGCCAAATGATGAGGCAAAAACAGGAATGATAAATGGTTATATATATGCACTTTTATTCTAAATTTAAAGGAGAAAAATTATGCCCCAAAAAGTAATTTTATTTAATATTTTATCATCTTTAGTGATGGATTTAGTTATGACTTTCTTTATGACATGGCTCAATGCTGGACTTTCACCACTGAGCGCCATATTCTGGCCAGCATTTTTAAATGGTGCCCTCATAGGTTTCTGCGTTGCGCTTCCTTGTAGCTTTTTCCTTATTGGCCCCTTGCAAAAAGCCATTATGAGATAAATCAAATCTGAACTCAAAGCCGCCTACCCATGGCGGCTTTATTGATGCTCGGTATAAATTTAGTTTTTAAGTTTTTTTGCTAAATAGCCGTTATTTATCCCTCAAAGTATTTTAAAAAAAACGTTTATGGTATAATATATCATAATTAGCGATTGAGTATAATGGAGGATGATATGGGTTCTGAAGATAGAAAAAACGATAAAGTTGCAGTCAGCTATGTGAAGCAGATTGCATGTTCCTCAGCCATGGAATGCTTCGGCGTTGTGGGTATAGCCAATATTCCTGGCCCTGACGGGTTGGTCCATTTGCTTACCAATGAGGAACTCACCAAGGGTGTAAAAGTGAGTTTAACTCCCAACAAGAAGATTCACATTGAAGTGTATGTAATATTGGAATTTGGAATAAAGATCGAGGCAGTTGCGGAAAATCTCATTGATACTATCAAATACAACGTTGAAAATAAAACCGGGCTCAAGGTTGGGAAGGTTACTGTCAACGTTCAGAGTGTTAGGGTTTAGAAAGGTGTATTGTACTGATGGATGTTGAATTTTTTAAAGCCGTTATAGCAAGCGGTTATGCTAATCTGGAAAATAACAAGCAACGGGTGAACGACCTTAATGTTTTTCCTGTGCCTGATGGTGATACCGGCACAAATATGTCCCTCACAATGCAATTTGCGGTAAAGGAGCTTGAAAAATCAGGAGCTGAAAACATAGGCGATGTTGCCACGGCATGTTCCTCTGGCGCTCTTATGGGAGCAAGGGGAAATTCTGGCGTAATTCTATCTCAACTGCTTAGGGGATTTTCTAAAGAATGCCTTGGAAAGAAAACCATTGACATTGCTCAGACAGCTCAGGCTATGGTTTCTGCTTCAAAAATGGCATATAAAGCAGTGATGAAGCCTACAGAAGGCACCATTCTAACTGTGGCAAGGGAAATGGCTGAGTTTGCCGAAGCTCATGCTAAAGAATACACCGATGGAGTAAGCTTTTTTAGTGCTGTGATAGAAAAGGGTAAAGAGGCTCTTGCCAAAACTCCGGAGCTTTTGCCTGTGCTTAAGGAAGCAGGGGTTGTAGATTCAGGCGGGACGGGTCTTATTTATGTTTGCGAAGGAATCTTAGAAGCCATGAAAGGCACTCCTGTTAAAATTAACTCATCAAATAGCAATGAAAAAGCTGCTGCCTTTAATGAAGATGTGAACAGCGAAATTACCTTCTCTTATTGCACAGAATTTTTGGTGCGTACCGATGGTAAAGCCAGCTATAAAAAATACGTGGTTGAAAATCTCATGAAAATCGGCGACTCTTTGGTGGTTATTGAGGATGAGAACATAGTCAAAATTCATGTGCACACCAATGAACCTTGGAACGCCATGAAAATTGTTTCGGTGTGTGGCGCCTTCGTGAAGGTTAAGATAGAAAATATGAGAGAGCAGCACAGCGAATTATTTAAAGAAACTGAGCTTGGTAGTGAACATGAGGTTGAACTTGAGTCAAAAGAGGCTGTTTACTCAGATGCGCATGTTCCTTACGCCATAATAAGTGTGTCAGCGGGAGATGGCTTAAGCTCCATATTAAAGGATCTTGGGGTAACCTATATTGTTGAGGGCGGTCAGACCATGAACCCCTCCACTCAGGATTTTATGGAAATCATTAATAACACCAACGCTGATAATTATATTATTCTCCCGAATAATAAAAACATTATCCTTGCCGCTCAGCAAACCAAAGATATGTGTGAAAAAAATATAGCTGTTTTAGAAACAAAAACCATTCCTGAAGCTATTGGTGCAATGATAGAGTTTAATGAAACTGCAAGCTTAGAGGATAACATCAATGCAATGAAAGCTGCTATGGAGGGGGTTGTCAGTGGACAGCTTACCTATGCAGTTCGCAACACAGTAGTGAATGGAAAGGAAATTTCCGAGGGAGATGTAATCGGCATTGTTGCATCTGACATTGTTGTGTGTCAAAAGGACATTCAAGGGGCTGCTATCGAGCTGGTTGAAAAAATGACAGATGATGACACTGAGATTGTTTCTATTTATTATGGCAGCGATGTGTCAGAGCAAACAGCGGAAAATCTCAGAGAAAAGCTCAGTGAAAAATTCCCGGAAGTTGATATTGAAGTATATTATGGAGGTCAGCCGCTTTACTATTACATCGTAAGTGCAGAATAATATGAAGATTTATGAAGACAGTGATATTTCTAAAATTAAAGGCGTGGGAGAAAAAAAGGCCGAAGCGTTAAGAAGTATCGGGATCAATACAGTAGCGGATTTATTAAATTATTTTCCAAGCGATTATCGCAATAGAGGAAGCTTTGTTGATTATTCACAATGTCAAGAAAATGAGCTTGCTCTAATTAAGGCAGAATACACAGGACAATCCTCTGCAGGGTATGGGAAAAAGGGTTATTCTAAGTCCACCCTTGTGTTTAACGATGGAGTTGAGGACTTTGATGTTGTTTTCTACAATCAGCCTTATATAAGCACATCCCTTAAACAGAAGGTGCCTTATAGGCTTTATGGACGTTTCTTTAAGAGTGGCCAAAAATTAGCATTGATTTCTCCTCAGATTGAGCGAGATGATGATGCCACTTTCCTTAATGAGGGCCTTTATCCGGTTTATTCCATTCCGGTAAAAAGCGGAATCAAGCAAAAGGAATTTAGTAAATATATTCTTTATGCCCTGGAAAACGCTCAGGTTTATGAAGATTTGCCTTTGTGGCTTATGAATGATGCAGCATTAATTTCTAAAATAGATTCTTATGATTGCATCCACACCCCTACCACGAGAAAAGAGGTGTATGAAGGATTAAGATATTTCAAGCTTAAGGAATTTTTATCCTTCTTTATTGGAATAAACGAGAGGAAGTCCTCAGACAGCCGCAGTGACGGAATAAAAATGGATGTGAGAGCCATAAGCAAAATGTCTGAGCTCATGGAGTTTAAGCTCACTAAGGCTCAGCTTAAAACTCTCAAGGAAATTCTTGCGGATATGGCCTCAGGCAGGCAGATGAATAGGCTTGTGCAGGGCGATGTGGGCAGCGGAAAAACTATGGTTGCTGTAATGGCTTCTTATGTAGCAGCAGCCAATGGCTATCAGTCGGTTATATGTGCGCCAACCGAGATTCTTGCAAAACAGCACTATAAAAAATATTCGAAATATTTTGAAGCCCATGGTTATAAATGCGGAATACTTTATTCCGGTATGAAAAAAGAGCTTCGGGATAAAATGAAGCTGGCAATAGAAAAGGGCTTGGTTAAGGTTGTGTTCGGCACCCATGCGCTATTCTCAGAGGATGTTAATTATCAGAACCTTGCTCTTGTTACCATTGATGAGCAGCATCGATATGGCGTTGCTCAAAGAGCAGCCTTGGAAAGCAAGGGGGTGAAGCCTCATGTTTTGGTTATGAGTGCAACTCCAATTCCAAGAACATTGGCACTGTGTTTCTATAAAGACCTTGACTTAAGCATAATTGATGAATTGCCTTCTGGGCGTAAGCCAATTAAGACCGTATTGATTAATTCCACGCAAAACGACAAGGCTTATGAGTTCATAAGAAAATGTTCCGAGAAAAACCTTAAATCCTTCATTGTGTGCCCGGCTATAGATGCTATAGATATGGAAAATGTAAGCCATGTTTACGCCGAGGCAAAGGAAGCACTTTCACCTCACAAGGTTGCTTTCATTACCGGAGAAATGAAAGAGGCTGAAAAAAATGCTATTATGCAGCAATTCGCTAGCTCAGACACAAATGTTTTGGTGGCAACATCAATAGTTGAAGTTGGAATAGATGTGCCCACTGCAGTTGTAATGTGGGTGAAGGGCAGTGAGCGATTTGGTCTTGCTCAGCTTCATCAGTTAAGAGGCAGGGTTGGCAGAAGCAGCCTTCAGTCATGTTGCTTCCTTCAAACAGATTCCTCCTCTGCTAAAACCTTGCAGCGACTCAATGTGCTTAAAAACAGCAACGATGGCTTAGAGATAGCTAAAAAGGATATGGAAATCAGGGGGGCCGGAGAGGTGTTCGGCTTTAAACAAAGTGGAAAAAATTCCGCGCTGTTGGATGATGCCATAACATTCCCTGAACTATTTATGATGGCAGATGAATTAAGTGAGAAGCTCAAAAATTCTGATGAGGAAATAGATAAGGTTCTTTATGACGAGCTTAAGGAATCTTCTGAGAATCTTGATAAAAAGATTGCATTTAATTAATGAGGAAATACCATGGATAAAAACAAAGCCAGAATAATATGGCAGCTTTTTTCCACATTTTTTAAGATAGGAGCCTTCACCTTTGGTGGAGGCTATGCTATGATGCCTCTTATTCAAAGAGAGGTGGTTGAAAAACATAAATGGATAACAGATGAAGAGATGCTGGATGTTTTCGCAATAAGTGAAAGTACTCCTGGACCAGTGGCTATTAATATGGCCACTTTTATTGGTTATAATCGTCTTGGTGTTTTAGGAAGCTTTTTTTCAACCTTTGGGGTAGTGTTGCCTTCTGTTATAGTTATTGTGCTTATTTCAGGAGCCTATGAGGCTTTTCGTTCGAATATGTGGGTTGATTTTGCCTTTAAGGGAGTGAGAGCCGCAGTTTCTGTACTTTTGATAAACAATGTAATAAGGCTATCAGCTCGATATAAAAACAATAAAATTGTTTTATGCGTTGCTCTTGCGGTTTTTTGTCTGCTGACAGTATTTAATGTGAAGGCTATATATTTAATAATGGTGGCTATAGCAGTTGGAATTGTTATGGCAAAGTTTAATATTAAAATGAAGGACAGTGAATAAATGATATATTGGGAGCTTTTTTACGTTTTTTTTACTGTCGGTTTGTTCACCTTTGGCGGCGGCCACGCCATGATACCCCTTTTGCAGCAGCAGGTTGTTGCTCATGGTTGGGCCAGTGAAAGCACAGTTGTAGATTTTATTGCAGTAAGTGAAAGTACTCCAGGAACATTTGCCATTAATATGGCTACTTTTGTGGGGCATAAAATGGGAGGTGCTTTTGGCACTATTGCTGCGGTGGGCGGCATGGTGCTGCCATCATTTATTGTGATAATTATTGTTGCAAAATTTTTCACCAACTTCAGGGATAATAAATATGTTAAGAGTGTAATGAGTCTCTTACATGCCGTTGTTTTGGGGTTAATATCCTACGCTGTGCTCACTGTAACCATAACAGCCACGGTGAGCTATGATAGCGGAACTGCGGTGGTTGATCTTTGGGCTGTTGGCCTAATATGTGTTTTATTTGGCATTACTAAGATTTTTAAAAAAATTCACCCAATTTTATTGATAGTTATATCGGCCATTTTAGGTATGCTGTTATATGGTGTGATTTTGTGATGGTTTTGCGTTTTGTAAAAAATATCTAACATAAAAAGGGGCTGTGAAAAAAGAATAGTCTCATAAAAAAGGAAAGACCGAGAGTT
>CAVEWD010000011.1:0-5855 GCA_963619195.1 bacterium
CAACAGATGAGCCTAAGCTAAAGGGCAAAAAAGAAAAACCGAACAAAAAACAGCCTAAAGAAAAGGCATCTAAAACAGCTGAGGGCAAGGCAGCAAAGCCAAAGAAAAAAAATAAGGCCCTTAAAACTGTGTTGATTGTTTTGGGCGTCGTAGCGCTGATTGCTGTGTTTCTCATTACCAACTACGCCACAGTGCTTAGTTGGTTTGGAATTAATGCAGACTTTAGCTCAAAGCTTAAATCAAACGAAAAATACAGTATGCTTTCCATAAAGGAATCTTTATACGACAACTTCGATTCAAAAATGGTTTTGGGAGATGTGAATACCATAAACATTCTGCTTTTCGGCCTTGATGAAAACGAGGAAAGAGAGTCTGAATACACAATATTCCGTCCGGATACCATAATTTTAGTGAGCGTTAACTTTGAAACAAAGAAAATTTCAATGCTTTCCATTCCCCGTGACAGCTATGTGGTAATTTACGGCAGAGGCGGCGGAAAGGACAAAATAAACACCTGCTTCGTTTATGGCTCATATATGGACTATTCAACTAATGAGGAGCTGTTCCAAAACGGCGTAACCACCCTGAAGGGCACCGTGAGTTACCTCTTAGGGGGAATTCCAATTAACTATTATGTGGGAGTAAACATGGACACCGCGGCAGAAGTAATAGATGCCATTGGAGGGGTTTATTTCAACCTAGAAAGAGATGTTTATCTTGACGACGACACCCTTTTCTACTCCGCTCAAGAAAAGGTTTGGGATGGCGACAGCTTCATTAACTTAGCAAGGCTTCGTGGCTACCCAGGCGGGGATGTGGACAGAACAGCCATGCAGCAAAAGCTCCTTAAGGCACTTTTTGAAGCTGTGAAAAACATTAAGCTCAGCAAAATCCCGGGAGTCATAAAAATTGCCTATGAGTCAATAAACACCGACATAGACATGAAAACAGCTGTATCCTTCGTATTGGCGGCTTTAGATATTGACTCCTCAAACATCACCACAAGAACAATGCCGGGAATGTTTGGCAACTACTATGGAGTTTCCTACTGGATAATAGACCAAACAGCTAGAGTTCCGCTTATTGAGCAGCTTTACGGCATAACTCCAAGCTACTTAGAGCAGGACCCAACCTTGATTATTCAATATGAATACGATGAGGATGGACACCGCTACTATCTGGATGCTGAACTCAAGAGGGTATATGTTGATGATGATGGAAATGTGCTTCAAAAGGATGGAAACGGCAACTGGATATTCCCAGAGCCAACCACCACACCTGATTCCGGCGATGATACCCAAGGCACTACTGGAGGAGACGACTCAGGAAGCGGCTCAGGAGGCACTACCGAAGGCGAAGGCGAAGGCGGCTCCAACTGATAAAAAGCTCGGTAAAAAGCTTAAAATATAGTTTAAAATCCACTCAGATTAAAATTCCGGGTGGATTTTTTCATAAAATAAAAGCAGGGCGCACCTGCTTAAACTTAAATATTTATTTCACATCAACTGTTTCAATTCTCACAGTATTGGTGTTGGTTTGTTCTCCGGAAGGAAGGCCGCTGGTTATCACCACCAAATCGCCATTTTGGGCATAACCGTGCTTCACAGCCACATTAATGCTTTCCTTCACAGTGGATTCAAAGTCCTGCATGTGCATATGCTCCAAAGGAACAACGCCTCTTGTGAGGCAAAGCTGCCTAAGCACATACTTATTAACACTCACTGCAATAATCATGGCATGCGGGCGGTATTTTGCCACCATTCTGGGAGTGTATCCGCCGCTGGTGGGGGTAATTATGGCCTTTGCATTCAGCCTGTTGGCACAAGAGCATGAAGCAAAGCTTATCATGTTGGTGATGTTTTCTTCGCCATAAAACTCATAAACACTTCTTGCAAACTCCTCCTCTGAAGCCACTGCCACCCTTGCCATGGTTTTTACCGACTCCACAGGGTATTTTCCTGCCGCTGTCTCTCCAGAGAGCATAACGGCATCGGCTCCATCCAGCACGGCATTGGAAACATCTGCCACCTCAGCTCTGGTGGGACGAGGGTTTCTTATCATGCTGTCCAGCATTTGAGTTGCCACAATAACCGGTTTCCCAGCCTCGTTGCATTTTTTTATGCATCTTTTTTGCACCAAGGGCACATCCTCAGCGGGAATTTCAACCCCCAAGTCTCCCCTTGCCACCATAACGCCATCAGCATGCTCTATTATTTCATCTATGTTTTTCACGCCCTGGTCGTTTTCTATTTTGGCTATTATTTTAATTTTTTCTCCGCCGCAGCTGCTCAAGAACTGCCTTATTTCCTTAACATCCTCCGCACTGCGCACAAAAGACGCGGCTATGAAATCCATATCGTTTTCCACAGCAAATTTCAAATCTTCTCTGTCTTTGTCGGTCAGGGCAGGCATTGGAATGTCCACTCCGGGAATATTTATGCTTTTGTTGTTTTTAAGCTCTCCCCCAACTTCAACCTTTGTGAGTATTTCGCCATTAGCTGAAGAAATTACCTTCAGCTTAACTATTCCGTCATCAATCAACACAACATCGCCACTTTTCAGCTTTACATCCAAAGTGCTGTAGGTTACCGTCACCCCGGTGGAGTCGCCTTTAAATTCGCCGCAATAAAGGGTGAAGGTATCTCCCTCCTTTAAAACAGCCTCCCCAGATTCAAACTGCTTAATTCTAATTTCGGGCCCCTTGGTGTCTAAGATGAGAGCAACAGTTTTTTTGCACTTTTCAGCTGCCGCTCTTACGGCATCCAGCCTTTTTTTATGTTCTTCATGTGAACCATGGGAAAAATTGAGCCTTGCACAATCCATTCCACTGTTTACTAACTCTTCCAACACGCCATCCCTGTCAGTTGATGGCCCCAGTGTGCACACAATTTTTGTTTTCCTCATTTTTCACCCCTAAATGCTCAGCTTAAGCGCCGTGTTGTACACATCCTCATTGAAATCATATTTCATTGCCAAAGCCTGGTTTATATCCACCCCAATATATTCGTTTTTCTTTATACACACAGCCTTATTTGTTTCATCGCGAAGAATCAAATCCACTGCAAGAGAGCCCATTCTGCTGGCCAATATACGGTCGAAGGCTGTGGGTGAGCCTCCTCTTTGAATGTAGCCTAATATGGTGGTTCTAGTTTCTATTCCGGTGCCAGCCTCTATTTCATCGCAGAATTTCTTTAGGTTTCCTGCCCCCTCTGCGAAAACAATAATACTGTGCATTTTTCCTCTGTCCTTGCCTTGCATTATTTTCTTGCAAATGCTGGCAGCGTCATATTTTTCCTCAGGGATAACAATGGCTTCAGCTCCTCCGGCAAGGCCCGAATAAACCGCCAGATTACCGCTGTTTCGCCCCATAACCTGCACAACATTTATTCTATTATGAGAGCTTGAGGTATCTCTGATTTTGCCAATTGCCTCCACGGCTGTATTTAATGCTGTGTCAAATCCAATGGTATAGTCTGTGCAGGGAATATCGTTATCTATGGTGCCAGGAATTGTAACAACATTAACTCCATAGGATGAAAGAGCACGAGCCCCTCGATAGGTGCCATCGCCCCCTATTGCCACTAGGGCATCTATTCCATATCCCTTAAGCAGCTCCGAAGCCCTTAACGCTCCGTCTCTCTCATACATTTCTCGACAACGGTCTGTATAAAGAATCGTGCCGCCCCTATGAATTATATCTGCCACAGAATATCTGTTAAGCTCTTTTATTTGTCCTTCAAAAATTCCTTTATAACCATGTTCAATTCCAAAAACTCTCACACCGTTGTAAACCGATGCTCTAACCACAGCCCTTAATGCCGCATTCATTCCGGGGGAATCTCCTCCGCTGGTAAGTACCGCAATACTCCTCATTTTTTGCCTCCACTTTATGGTTGATTATATCAAATAAGTGCATTAAAAATAACATAATGCACCAAAGGACATTGTTTTAATTTGATTTTAACACTTTTAATGTTATAATACAAAGTATTAATCATTTGGGGGTAAATTATGATTGATAATATCATGCCAAAGGGCGCCTGCATAATAGGTCAGTCCGGAGGTCCATCATCCGTAATCAACGCAAGCCTTTACGGGATTGTTAAACAGGCTTTATCCGAGCCTTCCATCACAAAGGTCTATGGTGCCGTTTATGGCATAAAGGGGTTGCTTCGAGGAGAATTGATTGATTTTTCCCAGGAAGATGAAAATGAAATTGAGCTTCTTCCCACCACACCTTCATCTGCCTTAGGCTCCTGCCGATATAAGCTTAATGACTATGAGGTGGACGATTCTGACTACGCCACACTCCTGGCTCTTTTTAAGAAATACGATATCCGTTATTTCTTTTATATAGGCGGAAATGATTCCATGGATACCTGCGATAAGCTAAACAAATATTTAAAAAGCTCCGGCTATGATTGCATGGTGATGGGGGTTGCCAAAACAATAGATAACGATATCTACGGCACCGACCATTGCCCGGGCTACGGAAGTGCAGCAAAATATGTGGCCAGCACCTTCATGGAAATTTACCAGGATGCCACAGTCTATGACACACCTCAAGTGGTTATAGTTGAGGTCATGGGCAGAAATGCCGGTTGGTTAACAGCAGCTTCGGCCTTAGCTTCCCATTATGGCAACGGACCTGATTTCATTTATCTTCCGGAGGTTCCCTTTGATTTAGAAGATTTCCTCAATAAAGTTGAGGACCGTGTAAAATACGACAACACCGTAGTAGTGGCGGTTTCAGAGGGAATAAGAGATGAAAATGGCACCTATATTTCAGAATATGCTTCCCTGAAAAAAGATAAAGACTCCTTTGGCCATGTGCAAATGGGAGGGCTTGCCGCAACTCTCAAAGAAATGATAAAGCAAAGGCTTAATGTAAAGGTTAGAGGAATAGAGCTGAGCCTATTGCAGCGCTGCGCCGCTCACATTGCCTCAGAAACCGACATGAATGAGGCAATTTCCGTTGGAAGGCATGCGGTTAAAATGGCGCTGGAAGGTAAAAGCGGATACATGGTGGGGTTAAAGAGAATTTCTAACGACCCCTATGAAACAGATTTTATGCTCATTGACCTAAGCAAGGCTGCGAATTTTGAGCAAACAGTGCCACTCAGCTGGATAGGTAAAGACAGATGCTCTGTTACAGAAGAATTTATAAATTACGCAGTTCCTCTCATTAAGGGAGAAACAAACATGAAAAGAGAAAATGGCCTTCCAAGATTTGCGAAGCTCAAAAAAATAAGAGTTTAGTATCATTATAATAAGATTAATACCACATCTTAGTGCGTTGCTATTTGAGCTTTATGGATTATCATATAACCATACATAAAAAAATTATGAAAGAGGAATAATTAAAAATGAATTGTAAAAAAACAGTATTTTTCTGGCTTGGAATAGTTTCAGCTGTGCTGGTTCTTGCTTATATTGGATATGGAGTTTCATATTACAACACCCAGGTGGAATACTATGTTAACTACTACGGAGGAGCTTACACTGCGGCAGATATTAAAGAAATGATGCCCTTCTTAAGCTCATTCCTTTCAAACAATGCCACAAACACAATCTTACTTTTGGTTCTCACAGCTATTTTATTCATAGCTGATGCAGCAGTTAAGGTGTTAAGAACCATCCTTGATATTTTCGAATTAGCTGTTTTCGATGACTGCTGCTGCGAGGATGAATGCTGTGATGATGAGTGCTGCTGCGAGGAATGCACTAGCGAACCCGGCGATGAAGATGCAAAAGCAGAAAATGAAGAAGCTGAAGCCGTTCAGAACGATGAAGAAACAGCTGTTCCCGAAGAAAAATAGTGCTTATTAAATAGTGATAAAATGCGAGGTTAATCG
>CAVEWD010000011.1:5865-17507 GCA_963619195.1 bacterium
CAAAATTAAGCGAAAATTAGCCTAAATTAAAATAGAATTAAAATTTAAAAAAGCAATTTTTTTAACAATTTTAAATATTCTATTTTATTTTCATAAATTAGTGATATAATCATCTTAACGGATGACTTCAACACGTAAGAGGTATGACTTCTTACCGTAAATAAAGGAGTTGCGAACCCTTAAAAGTAACAGTTACACATCTTGAAAAGAAAAATGAGTATACATATTAATTTTCAAATTTGGTAATTTGTTCGAATTCTTGCTCAAATAAATCGAACAATTATTGAATATTAATATCAGCCTGAAATTTTTTTCAAAATTTATCCGCGGTACGCAAAAAAATTTCAGCACATTTTTTTTGTAAAGGTTATAATTAATGTATGGGATAACCATATTTGTAGTACTGTTCGGCAAACAATTTTGGTTCGTGAAAATTCATCTTCAATGCCGAATAAATTTAGGAGGTTTTTTATGGGCTACAAAACAGACATTGAAATCGCACAGGAATGCACACCCCTCGACATTAGAGAAATCGCAAAAAAGCTTGGTTTAGAGGAAAAGGACTTAGAGCTTTACGGAAAATATAAAGCAAAACTGGACTATAACCTTTTGAAAACCACAAAGGGCTCTGGAAATAAGGCAAAGCTTATTCTTACCACAGCCATCAACCCAACTCCAGCCGGAGAAGGAAAAA
Organism: bacterium; assembly: GCA_963619195.1. Classification (GTDB taxonomy): domain Bacteria; phylum Bacillota; class Clostridia; order Eubacteriales; family Anaerofustaceae; genus RUG14186. The sequence continues at coordinate 6,560 of CAVEWD010000011.1, forward strand.
GCACTACAACAGTGGGTGTTGCCGATGCTCTCGCACAGATTGGCAAAAATGTTATAGTTGCACTCAGAGAACCATCTCTCGGACCTGTGTTCGGAGTTAAGGGCGGTGCAGCAGGTGGTGGTTACGCTCAGGTTGTTCCTATGGAGGATATAAACCTTCACTTCACAGGAGATTTCCACGCAATCAGTGCCGCCAACAATCTTTTGGCAGCAATGATAGACAACCATATTTACCAGGGCAATGAACTTGATATTGACCCCCGCAGAATCACATGGCACAGAGCCGTTGATATGAACGACCGTCAGCTGAGAAACGCTATAGATGGTCTTGGCGGAAAATCCCAGGGCTATGTTAGAGAGGATCATTGGGATATAACCGTAGCATCGGAAATTATGGCAATTTTCTGTTTGGCCACATCTCTTGATGACTTAAAGGAAAGACTTGCCCGCATTGTTATTGGTTACAACAGAAGCGGAGAGCCTGTAACAGCAGGTCAGCTGCATGCTCAGGGCGCCATGGCCGCACTGCTCAAGGATGCACTCAAACCAAACCTGGTCCAAACCCTTGAAGGCACACCTGCTTTTGTGCATGGAGGCCCCTTCGCAAACATTGCTCATGGCTGCAACTCAATTTTAGCCACCAAAATGGCAATGCATTTTGCAGACTATGTGGTAACAGAAGCTGGCTTTGGCGCAGATTTAGGCGCTGAAAAATTCTTGGATATCAAATGCCGTCTGGAAGAAATTAAGCCTGATGCTGTAATAATCGTGGCAACAATAAAGGCTTTAAAATATAACGGTGGCGTAGCTAAGGATGATCTTAAGGAAGAAAATCTTGAAGCACTTGAAAAAGGCATACCAAATCTTCTTAAGCATGTGGAAAACATCAAAAACGTGTATGGCATTCCTGCAGTGGTGGCGCTTAATAAATTCGTTACTGACACTGATGCTGAAATTAAGCTTGTTACAGACAAATGCAAGGAATTGGGAGTTAATGTTAAGCTTTCAGAGGTTTGGGAGCACGGTGGAAAGGGCGGCATAGAATTAGCCAAGGAAGTAGTAAGGCTTTGCGACGAGCCAAGCGAGCTTCACTTCTCCTACGACCTTGACATGCCAATCAAGGAGAAAATAAGAGCTGTTTGCCAGAAAATTTATGGCGCTGATGATGTTGAGTTCAGTGCTGCAGCATCCAAGGAAATTGATAATTTAACCGAACTCGGTTACGACAAAATTCCTGTGTGCATTGCAAAAACACAGTACTCCCTCACCGACGACGAAAAGATTTTAGGCCGTCCAACTGGCTTTAACATTACAGTTAGAGAGATAACCCTTTCAGCAGGAGCAGGCTTCATTGTGGCCATAACCGGTTCAATAATGAAAATGCCTGGCCTTCCAAAGGTGCCAGCTGCCGAAAAGATTGACGTGGACTCCAACGGAAAAATTTCAGGACTTTTCTAAGGGTAAACCTAAAACAAAACAGGATAAGGAGTTTCATATGCAATATTCAAGCGTGAGCTGTGAAGAATTTACAAACCTTACCTTTTCTAAGGAACCTGTACCAGGGGGCGGAGGCGTTTCCGCCCTGGCAGGGGCCTTGGGAGCAGCCTTGGGAGGAATGGTGTGCAATCTAACCAGCGGCAAGAAAAAATATGCTCAATATGAAGAAGATATACAAAGAATAACTAACGAGCTTTCAGCTCTTAAAGATGAATTTATCGCCATGATAGATGAGGATGCCAAAAACTTCTACCCTCTTTCAGAAGCCTACAAGCTCCCATCATCAACAGATGAAGAAAAGAATATCAAGGCGCAAAGGCTTGAAGAATGCCTCAAGGTGGCCATTAAGGTTCCTGTGAGCATTGTGAAAGCCTCCTATAATGTGTTGGGGCTGTTTGAGGAGCTTTCAGTTAAGGGAAGCACCCTGGCTCTCTCCGATGTAGGCTGCGGAGTTGCTCTTTTAAGAAGCGCTCTCACCGGAGGGTGGCTGAATGTGGTTATAAACCTAAACATGATTAAGGATGAAACCTTCACAAAGGCACTTCGCAACGAGCTTGAACCCATAGTGACAAGCGGAAAAGCGAAATGCGATGAAATCTACGAAAAAGTGCTGACCGCACTTTAAATAAAATACAAAACGGGAGCTTTAAATTATGACTGCAAAATTATTAAGCGGAAAAGAAGTAAGCGATGCCATGCTGGCAAAGGTGCTCAGCGATTCAGAAATGTTAATTTCCAAGGGAATAACTCCTAAGCTGGCGGTGTTCAGAATTGGAGAGGACCCGGGAAGTCTTTCCTATGAGAAAAGCATTGTTACAAGAATGGCAAAGAGCAAAATTGAGGTTGAATCAATAGCATTCCCTGAGGATGTAACTCAGGATGAATTTGTAAAAAGGCTTAAGGAAGCCAATGAGGATTCCAGCATCAATTCAATTTTGATTTTTAAACCTCTTCCGGCACAAATTAATGAAGATGAAATAAAATATATCCTAAGCCCTGAAAAGGACCCAGACGCCTTTAACCCCACAAACCTGGGAAAACTCATGCTTATGGACGATAGAGGCTTTTTCCCTTGCACAGCAGAGGGTGTCATGGAACTTTTAAGGCATTATGACATACCAATAAAAGGGCAGGATGTTACAATAATAAACAACTCAAATATATTAGGTAAGCCCCTTGCCATAATGCTCACCAATGAGTTTGCAACAGTTTCAATTTGCCATGTGTTTACAAAATCCGTTAAGGACTACACCTTAAAAAGTGACATTGTTATCACAGCCTGCGGCATCTATGGTCTTGTAACTCCAGATATGCTGCGTGATGGAGCAATTTTAATTGATGTGGCAATGGCACAGAAGAAGGATGCTAACGGAGAATTTGTTTTAGACGAAAACGGAAAGAAAATCCGCACAGGCGATGCCAGAGAAGATTGTCTTGAAAAAGCCGGCATGATCACCTCTGCAACCCCAGGCTGCGGCGGCGGCACAGGCCCGATAACAACAGCATTGCTGGCACAGCATGTTATAAAGGGCTGCAAGCTTCAAAACAACATTCAATAAAACATACTCAGTTAACACGGAGGTTAAATATTAATGATTATTACGCAGAAAAAACCTTATGATGAGCTATTGTCAATGCTTAAGGGCGTTAAAAAGGTTTTAGTGACAGGCTGTGCTGAATGTGCAACAGTGTGCAAAACCGGCGGCGAAGCCGAAGTTGAGGAAATGAAAAAATTCCTCAGCGAAAACGGCTTTGAAGTGGTGGGTTCCTTTGTGGCTGCCACAGGCTGCAACAAGCTGCTTACAAAAAAAGAACTTAAAGCCTTTAAAGATTCAGGTTATGATGCAGTTGTGTGCTTAAGCTGCGGCGATGGCACTCAAACAATAGCTGCAAACACAGATGTGCCTGTTTATCCGGCCAACAACACCATGTTCCTAGGTGAAATAGAAAGACTTACCATATTTACAGAAGCATGCAAAATGTGTGGCGACTGTGTGCTGGGCGAAACCGGCGGCATCTGCCCTGTAACCAAATGCGCAAAGAGTCTCATGAACGGCCCCTGCGGCGGTGCAAGAGATGGTATGTGTGAAGTTAACCACGAAAATCCCTGCGCCTGGATTGAAATTTATAAAAAACTCAAATCTCTTGGCCAGCTGGATAAAATGCTGGAAATCAAGCCTTGCAAGGGCTACGGCAAGGTAGCTTATCCAAGAACAATAAACCTTAAGGAGGATGGCAAGAATGAGTAATTTGCAAAAAACTCTGGAAAGCGGCAATTTTGCCATTACAGCGGAAATGGCACCACCCAAAGGCTGCGATTTTTCTCATCAGCTTGAATGTGCTGAACTACTAAGAGAGTGTGTAACCGCAGTAAATGTGACAGACTATCAAAGCTCATCTCTCAAAGCTTCCTCAATAGGCCTTGTTATAAAACTCAAACAAATGGGCTTAGAGCCGATTCTCCAAATGACAGGCCGTGACAGAAGCCGCATGGCAATTCAAGGAGATTTCCTGGCAGCAGCAGCTTTCGGAGTTGAGAATGTGCTAGCTCTCACAGGAGACCACACCACCGTGGGAGATGACCCAAACTCAAAACCTGTGTTTGATTTAGATTCTGTGGGAATACTTCAGGCAATTGCAACATTGGAATCAGGCTTTGATATGGGCGGAAATGCTCTTTCGGGAAAAGCACCGAAGTTTTATGCAGGCGCCACAGTTACCCCGGAATACGACCCGGTGGAGCTACAGCTGATTAAGCTTAAGAAAAAGGTGGCTGCTGGTGCAAAATACATCCAAACTCAAGGAATTTATGATCTTGATCATTTCAAAGCCTTTATGGATGAGGTCCACAGACTTGGAATCAATGCCCACATTATGGCAGGAATAATTCCACTTAAAACCGCAGGAATGGCAAAATATATGAATAAAAATGTGCCTGGAATCTGTGTTCCCGACTCAATGATTCAACGCCTTTCCGATGCTGGCAAAGAAAATGCAGGGCACGAAGGCATTAAGATTGCAGCTGAAACCATCAGAGCTATAAAAGAAGAAAAAATTTGTGACGGTGTTCATATAATGGCCATAGGCGCTGAGGAAAATGTGCCTGTTATCCTTAAGGAAGCCGGATTTTAGAGCGGAGGCAGTCAGATGAAAATTACAGTTTTAGGGGCAGGCCCCGGCGGATATGAGGCAGCTATTGCAGCTGCCAAAAAAGGAGCCGAAGTAACCTTAATTGAAAAAAACAGCTTAGGCGGAACTTGCTTAAATAGAGGCTGTATACCCACAAAGGCACTTCTGGCCTCCTACAACACCTACGAAACGGTGCAAAAAGCCTCCACCTTCGGAGTTGAAATTGAAGGTGAAATAAAGCTCGATTACGAAAAAATGATTGCCAGAAAAGACAAGGTTGTGGCAAACCTGGTAAAGGGCATCAATTATTTAATGGATCACAACGGAGTAAAAATCGTAAACGGCTTTGGAAAACTTAAGGATGCCCACAACATTGTTGTAACAAAAGAAGATGGCACCGAAGAAACCATTGAAAGTGACTACATTATTTTAGCCACAGGCAGCGTGCCAGTAACACCAAAAATGTTTAAATATGACGGCAAAAGGGTTATAACCAGTGATGAAATTCTGGAAATGACCACTCCTCCAGAGTCCCTCATTTTAGTGGGCGGAGGCGTTATTGGCGCTGAAATAGGTCAATTCTTAGCCAAAATGGGCACTGACGTTACCGTGGTGGAAATGCTTCCACAACTTCTGCCCACTATGGATGAAGATGTGGCAAAGCAGCTGGGACGCCAATTTAAAAAAGAAAAAATCAAAGTCATCACAGGAGATGGCATAGCTTCAGTAGACCCCAATGAAGATTGCGTAAAGGTTACTTTGCAAAGCGGAAAAGAGCTTTCAGCGCAAATGGCCCTGGTGGCAATTGGAAGAGCGCCCTTCACAGCAGGCTGCGGCTTTGAGGAAGCCGGAGTTAAAATGACGGAAAGAGGCAGAGTTGAGGTAAATGAATATTTGCAAACCTCAGTGGAAAACATTTACGCCATAGGAGATATTATTTCCTCAGCAATGCTGGCTCATGTGGCTTCAAAGGAAGCACTTATTGCGGTGGAAAATATTTTTGGGGCAAAAATTACTCCAAACTATGACGCTGTTCCTTCCTGCGTTTTCACAAATCCGGAAATTGCGGTGGTGGGAAAAAGCGAGGCTGAACTCATAAAGGAAGGGAAAACCTACAAAAAAGGCACCTTCGATTTCAAGGGGCTGGGTAAAGCTCAGGCATCTGAGCATATAGCTGGTTTTGTTAAGGTTCTAACTGACGAAAATGATGTTATAATAGGAGCAGCAATTGTGGGAGCAGGCGCACCGGATATGCTTCAGGTTCTTACCAATGCTGTAACCTTCAAGGCAACAGCAAAGCAGGTGGGAGATGCTATATTCCCGCACCCCACCATGTGTGAAGCTATAATGGAGGCCCTTCATGACCTTCATGGAGAAAGCATCCACAAAGCATGATTTATAAGGAGGAAAAAATGTCAAATCCAACCAATTTACTTTACACAAAAGAACACCTTTGGATAAACAAAGAAGAAGGCACTGTGGGAATCACAAATTACGCACAGGATTCCCTGGGGGATATCCTCTTCGTGGATCTTCCTGAAGTGGGAACATCCTTTAGCTGCGGTGATAAATTCACAGAGCTTGAAAGCTCCAAAACAAATGTTGAACTTTCCCTTCCCTTTGATGGCGAGGTTTTAGAGGCTAATGAAGAGCTGGATGACGAGCCGGAAAAAATAAACGAAGATGCTTTTGGAACATGGATTGCTAAATTCGAAATCAAAGGTGAATTAAGCGATGTAATGAATGCCAGTGAATATGTGGCGTTTGTTGATGCACTCTAATTAATCATTAAAGGAGCACTTTTGGGGGATATACCCCAAAAGGCCCCAATTTTTTTACAAAAAATCATGCTTTGATGTTATTTAATATTTAAAAAATTAAATATGAGGGCTTTTATTATGAATAATTTTAATTCTCCCGCTGAAATTGCTCAGGCAATGCTTGGCGTTGCAGAAAATAAGGCCAAATTGCCAATTTATAAAATGCTTCTTTTAGGCGTTTTGGCAGGAATTTATATCGGTTTTGGGGCAACAGGCTTCCTAACCCTCACCAGCGCCATTTCAGGCGATTTGGCAGGGCTTGGAAAATTCATCGGCGCATGCGTTTTCCCTGTGGGGCTAATGCTGGTGGTAATTTGCGGAGCAGAGCTTTTTACAGGCAACAATCTCATGGCCACAGGGCTTTATGCAAAAAAAATAACTGTAGGACAGCTATTTAAGAATTGGTTTTTTGTTTACATAGGAAACGCTTTAGGATCATATCTTTTAGCATTTCTGCTATATGAAAGCGGTCTATTTGCCTCATCTGCCATGGCGGAAACAATCGTTAAGCTCACAATAACGAAAACATCCCTTGGATTTATTCCCTGCTTTGTGAGAGGAATTTTGTGCAATATCTTAGTAACCTTGGCGGTTTGGTTTGCAACAGGCGCAAAGGATGTAATAAGCAAAGTAGCAGCATGTTTTTTCCCAATAATGTTGTTTGTGCTTTGCGGCTTTGAACATTGCGTGGCAAATATGTTCTATTTACCCTTAGGACAGCTTTGCAATGCAGGGGTGAATAGCATTAGCGTTTGGTTTGGCAACATTATCCCAGTTACCTTGGGAAACATTGTTGGCGGTGCGATTTTCGTTTCCGGAGCATATTGGTTGTGCTACGTAAAGAAATCCAATAATTAAACAAATAGGGAGGCGTACACCTCTCTATTTATTTTTTGAATCTATTATTATTGTTACAGGCCCATCATTTATTATTTCCACGCACATATCCCCGCCATAAACACCTTTTTTCACTACAACACCTTCTTCCTTTATAAGGCGGGCTGTATACTCATATAAAAGGCGTCCATCCTCAAAGGCTGCCGCTCCAATAAAGGAAGGGCGATTTCCTCTAGATGTGTCAGCAAGTAGGGTAAATTGGCTTATTAACAATATTTCACCATTAACATCTTTTATTGAGCGGTTCATTTTCCCATTTTCATCACAAAAAACCCTTAGGTTAACAATTTTGTGAACTATATATTCACTGTCTTCAACGGTATCACCGGCTGCTACCCCTAAAAGAACATTAAACCCTTCATCAATTTCGTTATAAACATCCTCGCACTTAACCGAAGAGTGTTTAACCCTTTGTATTACAGCCTTCATTTTTATTCATTCTCCTTTTCATAATATGTTGCCCTAAATTCCAACTTTTTTATAACATAGGCGGTATTTTGGCCATTTGTGTTCATCTGAGTAAAAAGAAGGGTGTTTCCAGAGGAAAAATATAAGTCCCCTGTTAGGGTTGAATTAGCCGTCATCTGGGAAGCAAGGCTGTTGGAACACATAATCAACCACACCGACTGTCCCGGAGAATCCACCGTGGATTTAGTGCAAAAGGCAATGTATGTTCCCTTCGGGCTAACTGCAAATTTATCTACGGAACCAGCATAAACAAAGCTTTTTATAGTGGTGGAATAGTCATAAGAATAAATCTGTTCATTGCTGCCTGCCGTTTTAAGGTAATAAAGCTTATTAGTACCCTCTTGATGGGAGAAGTCGCTCACCCCTGCATCAATTGATGTAAATTCACCTGTTTTTTCATCTATTAAATATAATATGCTGGACCGCTGCGAAATACTCACCAGGGCAACTATTTTCCCATTTGAGCTGCTGTAAGCTACCTTCTTTACTGTTGATGTTTCCGCTATTGATGTCACCACCCTTTTTTTATTATTTTCCAAAAGGATGATTTCATTATTTGAATTCACATAAACCACCTTTCCATCGCCTGCGGCACAAGGTAAGGTTCTGCTGTTTTCAACTTCAGCCACCAAAGTTTTTGAGCTTACGGAAAAATCAGTTTTATAAAGAGCAACAGTTTGCCCTCTTTGATCAGACTCCTTGAAATAAATGCTATTATCATAGCTGTCTATATAGGCATAAGTATACTGATTTACCCCGGAAAATAAAAGCTGCTGTCCATCTTCGTCATAAAAATAAAGATAAGATTCTGCATTATTTTCCGAAGATTCCCGCTCAGTATATATTCCACAGCCCAATTCGGCATCATAATATAAAAGCAGAGCATTGGCCTCATCAGAGAAGGATTTCACGTCTATGGCAAAAATTCCTCCTGCGGATTCATTTTCATCCTCCAAGATCACAAGACTGTCTCTTTTCACAAACAAGGCACTGCAGCCGCATAAAAGGAAAAGCAGCACCATAGTAACGGTTATAATTTTAACCTTCTTCATTTGTCCTCTCCTCCTTTTGGATTGGAAGCCTTATGGTAACAAGAGTTCCATGCTCCTTTTCACTTTCTATACTCACAGAGCCGTTATGACGCATGATGATATTTTTCACAACAGAAAGGCCAAGACCGTACCCCCCAGTAGGCGTAAGCCGGCTGCGATCCTCCTCCACGCGGTAGAAGGCATCAAAAACCTTTTGCTGCTTTTCCTGAGGAATTCCCACACCATAATCCCTTATGGTTACTTCAATATATTTTTCATAGGCAATTGCGGTGAGCCTCACCACATCGCCATCGTTGGAATATTTTATAGCATTGTCCACTACATTTATAAAACACTGCTTCAGTCGGTCTTTATCTGCGTTTATTAAGGGAAGAGGCGTGCTTTCATAAAGCACCATAATATTTCGAGGCTGTCCCACCATGTTCATCTGGTTTGTAACCTCCTCAAGCACATTATTTAAATCAATATCCTCCATAAAAAGGTCAAACTCGAAGCTGTTCATCCTGCCAATGCTCAAAAGGTCATTCACCAAGCCTAAAAGCCTTTGAGCTTCAGCCTCCATGGTGTCAAGGGCTCTGCTTGTTAGGTTTGAATCATTCCAACCACGTCGTTTCAGCATATCCGTGTAGCCGATTATTACGGTTAGTGGTGTGCGCAGCTCATGGGATACACTGCTAATAAATCTGTTTTGTTCATTTTCTGCCTGTTTTACTGCAGTTATGTCGCTTACGGCAAACATAACGCTGTTGGGTTCATTTCTTCTTTGCACCGGTACCGCCACCACCATAAAATCATGCCCGTTATAGGAGGCTTCTGTTTTAAGGCGGTCTCCATTCATCAACGCTTCTTTAATTAATATTTTATAGCCCGGCACCAACTCGTTATAGTCGCTCAAACAGCTGAAGAACTCCTCTGCTTTTTTATTGTAGCTTTGCACCTCTCCATCAGAGCTGAAGGTTATAATGGCATCTTGTAAAGAGGCTACAATATTTTCAAAATTAAAGCGTTGATATTCCACCTCTTCCATTTTTTCATTTATGCTCTCCTGCATTTTATTGTAGGCATCCACAAAAACTCCAACAGAATCATCTTTTCCATAATCAATATCTGGAAATTCAACATTCGAGTCAACAGATTTCTTTTCAAAATAATCCGCCAACTGTCTTAAGGGCTTTGTTACAGCTCTTTGTGATACTGAATGAAGTAAAGCTGATGCAGCCGCAGCAAAAATTGAAGCAATCACAAATAGCCTTATGGTGATGGATATAATCGCCTCTGAACTGGTTGTGGGGTATATAAACATTAAAACTCCAAGATATAAATCATTTACGATCAATGGCGAAAAAAACAAAATTGCATTTTGTCCATCAATATTTGTGTAAATATAGCCCTTTTGACCTAAACGTAAAACCTGGCTGGCATCCTTGGAATAAATAGAATAATCCTCAGTGGTGGAAGAAGTGCCAATAACGTTCATTGATGTATCAAAAATCGCCACATTAAATGAATAGTTTGAGGAAAGCTCTGCGGCATAATAATCGGCATTTTCGACCAAAAGCTGTTTTACCGGTCTGTCGCTTTGTATTGTGTTTAAAGAAAGGCTTATCATAACATTGCCCTCTTCTGCCACTGAAGAGAGATTTTTAACCGAATTTTTAATTATTGAACTCAAAAGCCCTTGCACGACCATAAAGCCGACAAGGGCAGTAATTCCCACAGTTATGAGTACATTTAAGGGCGTCATTCTAGTGTTAAATTTCAGCTTCATCCATATCCCTCATTATATATCCCATACCAAATACTGTTTCTATAATTTTTGTCTTTGTATAGCCTGAAAGCTTGCGTCTGAGCCTCTGTATATGCATATCAATTGCCCGAGTGTCTTCATCAAAATCAGTAACGCCTAAATTATTGGCAATATCCTGCCTTGAAAACACAGTATTTTTGTTTTTCAAAAACAGCATTAAAATCTCAAACTCTGTTGCAGTCAGTTTAACCGCCTGCGAGTTTATATATACACTTTTCGAACCTGGCACCACAGTAAGCTCGCCATTTTTATACATCTGCTGCTTTGGCTTTTCTTTAT
>CAVEWD010000012.1:0-17184 GCA_963619195.1 bacterium
TCGGGCGGATTCGGGACTTGCACCCGTTAGAAACGTGCGCCGCCAGGCGCACAAATGAAACAATCGAAGGTGATCGCCTTCGATTGTTTCTCTTGAACAGAACTAAAAACTAAACTACTTTTTACAATGATTATTATAACATTAATTTTTTGTATTAAAACAGTTTTTTGAAATTTTTTAAAATTATAAACTGATACCAAAGATTGCTTCTATATCATCAGTTTGCACACACCCTCAGTGAAAGCCACGGGATCATCTATTGGCATTCCTTCCAGCATTGCGGCCATATCATAAAGCAACTTTGCATAATCCTTTATTTTTTCATTATTTGAGTTTTCTTCATATGCCTTTTTCATGGCAACAAACACAGCGTGTTCTGGGTTAAGTTCCAAAACTCGTTCAGCATGCACCTTTTCTCCGGTTGGCATTTGATTTAGAACCTTTTCCATTTCAAAGCTTATGTGTCCGTCGCTGGCAAAACAAACAGCATGATCTCTCAATCGCGATGAAAGCCTTACCTCCTTCACCTTATCTCCAAGAGCATCCTTTATTGCAGCCAAAAGGTCTTTGTTTTCTGTAGCTTTTTCTTCAGCAGCCTTCTTCTCCTCTTCTGTTTGTTCAAAACCAAGGTCGTTGTCGGTTACAGAACGAAATTCCTTCTCGTCGTAACTTGTTAATGTCTTTACAGCAAACTCATCAATATCATCCGTCATAAATAGAATTTCGTAGCCTTTTTCCACAAGCTGTTCTGTTTGAGGCAGCCTCTCCAGCTTTTCGATGCTGTCACCGCAGGCATAATAAATGTATTTCTGATCTGGCTTCATCCTAGAAACATATTCCGCCAATGTAACAGGTTTTTTCTCTGTGGAGGAATAAAATAATATTAAATCCTTCAAAGTGTCCTTATTTGCGCCATAATCGCTATAAATGCCATATTTAAGCTGCAAACCAAAGGCTTTAAAGAATTTTTCGTAGGTTTCCCTATCCTTTGCCAGCATCTCCTCAAGCTCACTCTTGATTTTCTTTTCCAACCTTACAGCAATAGCCTTGAGCTGTCTGTCATGCTGAAGCATTTCCCTGGAAATATTCAAAGAGAGATCTGGTGTATCAACCAAGCCCTTAACAAAGCTGAAATAATCAGGCAAAAGTTCTGCACACTTCTCCATAATCAAAACACCGCTGGAATAAAGCTGCAGCCCCTTTTCATAGCTCTTTGTATAGAAATTAAAAGGCACCTGAGAAGGAATATATAACAGCGCATTATAATTTAAACCACCTTCTATGTTGGCATGTATAACTTTGATTGGATCTTCCCAATCAAAGAATTTAGATTTATAAAACTCGTTATACTCTTCCTTTGTTACTTGAGATTTGTTTTTCTTCCAAAGAGGAACCATGCTGTTTAGCGTTTCATCTTCAAAGTAAGACTCATACTCAGGTTTGTAGTCTTCTTTTGCCTTTTCTTCTTCACTGGCTTCCTTTGCCCTATGTTTTTCAACATTCATAATAATCGGGTAACGAATATAATCTGAATAATGTTCAACCAATCTGCGAAGGGTATATTCGTTTAGGTAGTCAGAATATTTTTCATCCTCAGTGTCTTCTTTAAGCTTTAAGATGACATCTGTTCCCACCTCATTCTTTTCGCATTCCTTCACTGTATATCCATCAGCACCATCAGACTCCCATTCGTAGGCTACATCACTTCCGTAAGCACGGCTCTTTACCACAACCTTGCTGCTCACCATAAAAGCTGAATAGAAACCAACACCAAATTGACCTATAATGTCAATATCTTCCTTTGACTCATTCTCTTTTTTGAAATCAAGGGAACCGCTTTTAGCTATGGTGCCAAGGTTGTTTTCCAATTCCTCCTTGTTCATTCCAATGCCGTTATCACTTATTGTTAGCGTGCGTTCCTCTTTATTTGGCGTTATTCTAATAAAAAAGTCGCTGCGATCCATCCCCGAAATACCTTCAGAAAGACTCTTAAAATAAAGCTTATCAATGGCGTCACTGGAATTAGAGATAATTTCTCTTAAAAATATTTCTTTATTTGTGTAAATAGAATTGATCATAAGATCAAGCAGTCGTTTAGATTCTGCCTTAAACTGCTTCTTAGCCATAATTATCACCTCTTGCTATTAGCTAATCAAAGAATTTAATTAGCACTCAATCAAGTTAAGTGCTAACAATAATATAATACTTAATCATCGATAAATCAATAGTGCTGGGAAAATTATAGATGAATATTTCATTAAATTTGAAATCGCAATCCCATATATCAATTTAAATATAAAACTCTTTGCCTTTTTCACAAAAACAATATATAATTTTATTAAACACGTTACAAATAAGATAACGAAAAGCAATTCCCCATAATTGAATTAAAAGGAGGCACTATGAAATACGATTTTGAGTCCATTATTGACCGCGAAGGGAAGGACGCCCTTGCTGTGGATTTTATTCCCTATGAAAACCTAACCATTAAAGAAGGCTTCAGCAAAATACCTATGTGGGTAGCTGATATGAACTTTGCCACAGCCCCTTCAGTGACAGATGCCCTTAAGGAAAGAATAACACATCCTCTTTATGGCTATTTTGCTAAAACTGACGAATATTTTAACTCCATAATTACATGGCAGAAAAACAGAAACGGGGTAGATGGTTTAACAAAGGAAAACATAGGCTATGAAAACGGAGTTTTAGGCGGAGTTGTTTCAGCTCTTAGAGTGTTCTGTCAACAGGGTGATAAGGTGCTTTTGCATTCTCCAACCTACATTGGCTTTACCAATTCCCTTGAGAATAACGGCTTTAAAATCGTTCATTCGCCCCTTAAGCAGGATGATGAAGGCAAATGGAGAATGGACTATGAGGATATGGAGCAAAGAATAAAGAAAGAAAAAATCCATGCTGCCATCATTTGTTCCCCCCACAATCCCTGCGGAAGAGTCTGGGAAAAACGGGAATTAGAGAAGGCTATGGAGATATTTAAAGAAAATGATGTCTTTGTAATATCCGATGAAATATGGTCTGATATTATCATGGAAGGCCACAAACACATTCCAACGCAATCAATATCTGATGATGCAAAAATGCGCACTGTGGCTGTTTACGCCCCCTCAAAAACCTTTAATCTAGCCGGGCTTGTGGGATCATATCACATTGTTTATAACAACTATATTCATGATAGAATGAAAAAGGAATCTTCTCTTTGCCACTACAATGCCTGCAATGTTATGTCAATGCACGCTCTCATAGGCGCATATAAGCCGGAGGGTGAAGAGTGGACAGATGAGTTAAACAAGGTGTTAGGACAAAATATAGATTATGCCTACGACTTCATAACAAAGAATTTTAAAGGGCTTAAGCTCTTTAAACCAGAAGGAACCTATATGCTTTTCGTTGATAGTGAAGAGTATTGCAAAGAAAAAGGTATAACTTTAGATGAGCTGTTAAGAAAAGGAGCAGAGGTTGGAGTGATATGGCAGGATGGAAGACCATTCCATGGTGAGTACTCAATAAGAATAAACCTGGCTCTCCCCACATCTTTAGTGAAGGAAGCCTTTGACAGACTTAAAAAATATGTGTTCTGTTAAAATAAATTTCATCTAACTAAAACCCAGATAATAAAAAAACGTTCTTTTGGAACATTTTCCAATAAGAACGTTTTTTATCATGGAGCTTTATTTAAGTTTGCCTGTTTACGAAGCCTTTTGAATTTTATTTCTCCACAAATTTGCAACCCCATTGGCAAAAGGCACAGGAACACATAGGCAAAATAAAACAAATAAGATATCGGCGTTATTCTGTTGAATACAATGGACGGATTATATTGAATGTTCACTTGATCAAACAAAACAGCCATTAAGAGCACAGCTAAACACCAAAATATTGTAATAACAAAGCTTCTGTCCCGGTTATCAAAGCGGTATATTGAAAAGGCTGTCCTTCCCTTTAAGCCATATCCGCGGCATCGCATCGAGTCAGAGACCTCCACAAAGTTTTCTATTGTCCATGTTAACAGCATAGAAAATTGCCTTATTGCATTTGCAGCTCTTTTTAATATATTCCCCTGGTTTGTTCCCCTGCCAATGGATTTCTGTGCGATATTTATTTTTTTCGCTCTAGCCTTAACTCTTGGCACAGTTCGCAAAATTATTGAGAGAAACAAAGAAAGCTTAGGCGAAACCCTTCCAAATAAATATATTATTTTATCAGTGGAAAACACCGCATGAACGCAGGAGAACCACATAATAACACTGGCAACAACAAAGCCTAAAACAAAACCATACACCACAGCCTCTAATGTTATGGAGTTGCCAATGAAATTTTGGCGCAATGGAGTTATGCCAAAGTGATTATAATATGAATACCACAAGGCAAAAGCTGCAATGAAGGGTATTAATATCACATTAAAAATCAAGGCTTTAATTCCATTTAACTTCACCGAATATATGAAGCTTGCTAAATACGATATAACAAGAAAAGCCGGGTGCTTAAAGTATATGGTCGCCCCAATTACACTCACGAAATATATTAAATTGATTGTTGGATGATAACTATCAAACTTCATCTTCCATCATTCCGTATTTAAGTTTTATTCTATCTAATTTCTCAAACATTGGTTTGCTGAAAAACCACAATGTCAAGGCAACGGCAGTAGCATGCACCAAATTCACAGGCACACCAGACAGATATACCTTCCAAATTGTGCTAACATCAATCATTTGCGACATCGTAAAAATTGCGCAAGTGTCCAAAAGAAACCCCACAAGGGCAAAGGTGGTTATAAAACCAAATATGCAAAGATGAACTCTGTCTTTTTTTAAGAACCCCTTTGTATAAAGAATCCCAGCTAAAAAGCCTGCAATACCGTAAGCAAACATTTGCCATGGGGTCCAAGGGCCTTGCCCAAAAATGAAGTTACTTACAAATCCGCTTACGGCCCCTGTGAGAAATCCTGCTTCTGCCCCAAAGGCAATGCCTGTAATTATCACTATAGCCACCATCGGTTTAAAATGCGGCACCATGATAAACGCTGCTCTTGAAGCCACAGCAATTGCGCAAAGCACAGCGATAACCACTAGCTCCCTAGCTTGAGGCTTTCGATTCTCAAACAGCATGAAAAATGGCACCATTGTGTAAACTATTATTAAAACACTGGCAAGGTAATATTTTCTATCACCAAATTTCCATGCCACAAGTATGGTGGCAGGCACTAAAACTAAAATTATAAATATACTCACTAAAGTTCGTTTTGTGAGTTTTTTCTTATTTCCTTCTTCCAAATCAGTCAACCTCCCTATTTTGCACTATTCGGAATATACTCTATCACAGGCAGCCTTTGCACTAGAAAGCCACTCTTCCATGGGAACAGATGGATTAACCATTTCCTCATCATCTTCGCCGGTAAATCTGTCGTAGTCGATGGGATAACAAGCCTCCAGCATAAGAGAACCCTCAAAGCCAGTTTTACCAATCGAGTCCATGAATTTTTTCCAATCCACATTACACCCTTCTGAATAGGGTAAAATGTGCATGTCTTTTTTAGAATTATTGTCATGTATATGGGTTGCAAACACTCTATCACTGAATTCATTTAGCAAATCAAAGCTGTTGTGCTCAGCTATGTTGTGATGCCCAGAATCAAAGCACAAGCCCACATATTCATTTTCAGAAAGATCATGAATGATTCGCCTTATTGCCACAGTTTCACCGAGATTTTCAATTGCAAGTCTGATTCCCAAGCGACAACATTCATCAGAAATTACTCTCATGTGATCTCTCATTATTTCATACCTTGCCATATCAGGAGCATAAATCTCACAGGGATGAATCACAAGAGTTTTCACACCGGCTTCAGCAGCCAGTCTCACATCTTCTAAATAACCCTCCACCATGGCTGCAGCATTAACATCATCATTCCAAAGAGCATTGCAGCCATAGTAGCTTAAATGAGTATGTTCTAAATATAACCCATATTTATCAGCAAGTTCTGGTTGGTCAATTCTTTTGGCATCAAAATCTTCCATTTCTTTTGTCCAAAAGGTGCAGATTGTGTCAAAACCAGCGGCTTTTATAGCGGCAAGCCTTTCCTCAAAGGGCTTAACATAACCAAACCATGTGTATGTTCCACATTTTTCCATTATTGTGCCTCCTCATTCATCCGAATCAACTTAATGACATCTTCATTTGTTACAGCATTTTTAAACAGATGTCGGCTCATTCTATTGGCTGCTGTGGTATAAAAGCTGTTTTGTGAAAAGAATTTTGTAGGGGTATTGGTGGTGATTATGCTGCCATCAAAGAACATGCTAACCATATCAGCATATTTAGCGCAAAATTCCACATCATGAGAAACCATAACGATGGTAACCTCCATTGCTGTGAGTTTTTTTAATATTTGCGCAAATTTAATCTTAAAAAAGCTATCAATGCCCTTGGTGGGTTCATCTAAAAGCAGTATCTTAGGGTTAGTTAAAAGCACCTTTGCTAAAGCTGCCCTTTGCTGCTCACCTCCTGATAAATCATAGGGGTGAGAATTTAAAAGTGGCGTTATTTCGCAAAGTTCAGCCACCTCGTTGACCTTTTTCTCCTTTTCCGAATCGCTTAAGGAAAGCATTTCCTCTAAATCTTCCTTAACGGTTTTTTTCACAAAAAGGCTTTGAGGGTCCTGCGGGAGCATTGCAAGATTATTTTTAAACAACTCTCCGCTCTTATATTTTTCCACATACTTTCCATTTATAAGCACCTTTCCCCTATAGGGCTTGCAAATATTGCAAATAGCTTTAAGGGTGGTGGATTTCCCTGTGCCGTTTCCACCAACAATGGCAAATATACTACCCTTAGGCACATTCATACTAACGCCCTTTAGCACATCAGGCAGGTCCTTCTCATAGCGAAACCACACCTCTTTTAGGGTTAGAGCTGACACATCATCCTCGTTCATTGGTTCTTCATCAGGCAGGCTGTCCACTTTTATTTCTCTATCGTTAAAATATTCGGAGAGCCAATTTCTGCCTTCTCGAACAGTCAATGGGCAAAGCAGGCTGCTTTTTGCCCCATAATATATCTGCACCGGAGATGGCATGGCTGCAAACATATCCGAATTTTCATTCCTTAACAGCTCTCCTATTTTCCTCGGCTCATCATCGGCAATCACTCTGCCCTCTTCCATGACTATAACCCTATCAGAGGCATGGAAAATATCCTCTAAACGGTGCTCCGTGATTATAACCGTGGTGCCAAGCTCAAGATTTATTTTTCTAACGGTGTTTAAGAAATCGGCGGCGGCAATTGGGTCGAGTTGGCTGGTGGGTTCATCTAAAATAAGAACAGTGGGCTGCATTGCCATTATTGAGGCAAGGTTTAAAAGCTGCTTCTGACCTCCGGAAAGCTCCGACACATTTTTATGAAACCAGTTTTGGATCCCAAAATAGCTTGCCATTTCGGCAACTCTGAGCCTTATTGTTTTTTGGTCGTAACCTAAGCTCTCAAGGCCAAATGCCAGCTCATGCCAAACTTTATCAGTAACAATCTGGTTATCAGGGTTTTGCATAACATAGCCAATCTTAGAGCTTTGTTCACGCAAATCAGCATCCGAAAGGGGCTTACCCTCAAACAAAATATCCCCGCCGCGTTTACCATGAGGAGTTAATACACTTTTTAGGTGTTTTAATAGAGTTGTCTTACCGCTTCCACTTCTCCCGCATACCGTGATATATTGCCCTTTTTGAATGGATATATTCACATCCTTTAGGGAAAGCTTATCTGGGGTTGTGGGGTATGAAAAGCTTAATGCCTTTATTTCAAATTGTGTTGTCATTTAAACCTCCGAATGATTTGCGTATTAATTGCAAACTTATGTTTATATTCTTTTTATCAGCACTGACCAAACTATGGTCTCCTTAATATTTAAGAATGTAGGTATTGATAAAAAGGCGATATATGAGATAATCCCTGCAACCGAATTTACGGTGTTAATGGGAGTAATATTCATCACTGGTGTGTAGGTAACATAGGTTGCACCCATTGCAGCACAAACCACCACACATATTATAAGCAGCAGCATAATAATAGCCAAAAGCTTATCTGCCGCTCCAAAGGAATAAACCGAAAACGCAGTTCTCTTTCCGCATCCGTAGCCACGACTACGCATTGAATCTGCAGTTACAATTGCTCCCTCCAACGCCCAAGAAGTTAGAGAGCCTAAAACAGTGAGCCCATTATTTATAAGCTCCTTTTTTTCGCCGGAATCCCCTGCCTTTCCAATACATTTACGCGCAGAAGCAATTTGAGAAACCTTTCTTTCATAGGAAGGCACCAGCCTAAGCACCATGGTGAGCAAAAGAGAAATTGCCGGAGCGAATCTGCCAAAAATATACAGAAATTTATCGCTGGTCATAACAGCATTATAGGAACAAAACCACAAAAGAACACTCACCACCATGCCTGAAGTTGCCACACCATAAAAAAGTGCCTCCAGAGTGTAAGGGCGCCCATTAAAATAAGTAAAAAGGACTCTCTCGCCATATGTGTTAAGAAGCGGGTTTAAAACCGAAAGCAACACAAAAAGCACCAAAAGTCCAGCTATAGTTCTGAAAGCTTTTCTGCCGCATATTGAAATGTAATAGGCGCAGGAAAGCAACATAGAAGAAGCCACATACGCAGGGTGAACAAAAAACATCCCCAATACAATGGCACCTATATAAAATATGAAATTAATTATTGGATTATATTTCGAAAAGCAATCAGAATGCATGTTACAAATTATATACTTTCAAAGACGGATTATATCCGTCTTTGAAATATTTTTCTTATATTATTTTTAATAAACTGAACCACCAACATCAGCACCAAGCCCATTGCATGTGTAGCACCAAACTATAACATCTCCCTCCTTAAGGGTGTAGGAAGAACAACCATAGTTAGGGAACCAACCATTAACCTTATACATCCAGCCGGATTCGTTGCCGCAGTCAAATTCATAAAGATTATTTATGCCCTCAATATAGTAGCTGCCATAAAGTGGCGTCCAACTATATTCTATTTGAATTCCAGCATATTCGCAAGCTCGCTTTAACACATCAAAAACTGTTTCCCCATCCACAAACTGAACAGTACTGGTGGATAAAATCACACCATTAGAGGGCACATAGGCATTTTTGCCTTCTGTTAAGTTTTCCATGTTGTCTAAAATTGTGTCGCAACGAATGGTTATTGTGCAGTTCTTAGCTGTAACTGGGTTTCCATTTTCATCTGTGAGCTTTTGCCCTGAAGATGTAACCTGCTCGGTGCCTCCTTGAGCAATTATTTGGGCATCATGTTTAGCCTGCTCTTCAGCTGCCTTTTGCATCTCTTCTGCTCTGGCATCCAAAACCTCTTGCAAATCATCATTTGAAAAGCACAGCGTTCTTTCCTTAGCAGCCATTTGAGCTTGAGAAATATTAAATTCATTTAAAGAAGTTGCAGCAAGTTTCACAACAGAAACACTCTCCCCAGCAAAGCTGATGGTTTCACCGGCCAAAGCCATTTCATTCTCGCAGGAAACCTCTCCTTCAAACACATTCACGCTGGAAGAACCTGTTTGCTTATTAACCGAAAATACTGTTCCACTAACAGTCGCCTTATGTCCGTCAAAGGTAATTTCCTTGAAGCTCTCACCATCATTCACAACACAGAAAACTTCTCCTGCGTTAAGCTCCAAAGAAAATTCTCCGCAAGAAGCTGAAATTACTTTAACCTCGCTGTTTTCAGATAGAGTGAAGGTGTTTTCCCCCGCCTTAATTGAAACATTTGAAGTACCTCTAGTTTCAATTATATCGCCATCCCTTAACGCCGCATCTTCGGAAGCAGAAAAACCAACTCCACTTCGCTCAATATTAACGCTGCCCACAACGCTTTGTATTTTAGCATTGTCAGCAGTGTCGTTTTTTCCAAACCAACCCTTAAGGTTGCCCACCACCATCACGGCGCTTACTACTATAACAAGAATGAGTAGCACCATAATGACATTGAACAATTTGTTCTTTTTATTCATAATATAACCATCCTATTTAAAATTTCACGTCGCAATTTATAAACGACTTTCGCAAAGGCGCTTTATAAAAATTATAAGTGCCCTTGCAAAAAACGTTACTAATAATTAATAAACCATAACTGCTTATGTGCCTTTTCATTCAGCTATATCCCCTACGGAATATTCCGCAGGGGATAACAAAAAACTTTATTTATTCTTCCTCTTCTTCATCCTTTTTCTTTTTACCAAGAATGAGCCAGAGAACACCTGCCAGGGAAACACCTCCTGCAGCAGCCCAAGGCCAAACCTTTGTGTTTTGCGCAACATTTGAGTTCTCACCAAAGAGTTCCTCCCATGTGCCCTCAAAGGCTGCAACACCTTCGTTGGCGAATTCAAGATGCGACATTTCAATGGTGCCATCATCTTGAAAAAGCTCACCCTTTATATACTCGATGTTGCCCTCATCGTCCATATGAACCATGCAGTAGCTGTCAAGTTCGCCCTTATCAGAGGTTTTAAGCTTAATATTAATTAAATTCTCAGCTGTCCAATCCTCTCCTGTAAGCATATTAGTGAAGCTAACCTTGTAGAGTGAAAGAAGCTTTGCATTTTCACCCAGCACATTGCTAAGCTGCTTAAGCTGTTTATCTGTGGCTTGAGCTTTTGTAACATTAAGCTTTACATACCAAGGGAGATTTTCATCTTCGTTGTCTCTTGCATCGGTGCCTGTGGGTTCATCGTAGTGATAATTTTCACCCAGCTTTTTAAGCACGCTTTCCTCAAATTCAGGGTAATTAACTGCAAAGAGTTTTTCATCGCTTGTTAAGGCATTGTAGAGCTTTGCAGCCTCTAAAATAGCCTTTTCCTGCTTAGGGGCAAGCTGTGAGAAATCCTCCGGCAGTTTATCCTTACTATCTTTCGGGTTAATGATGGCCTCAATGGCTTCTATTGCCTTCTTTGTGGCTTCACTTACCTGGTAGGTAACACCGTTTATGGTAACACTCACGCTCTTTGTGCCGCCCTTAGGCTGGCTATCCTTAAGCTTCTTAAGTGCATCTTCAGCATCTGTAAGCTTTGAGTAATTAGAAACCTTTGTCTTTTCAGAGTCGCTTAAGCCATCATAATAATCCCTTGCAGCCTGTATGGTTCTTTCATCTCCTAAAGATATATCAGAGGGGATTTTACCAATTAAGCTTTCAGCCTTCTTGACCTTCAAGTCTGAAATTGTTTTTTCAGCATCCTCAAGCTTTTTAAGCCTTTCGGCATTGTTTTCATTAAAGTCCTTTTTATCCTCATCGCTAAGGGCTTCATAGGCATTTCTTGCAGCTACAACTGCCGCCTCATCATCTAAGGTTACAGGATCACTGATGCTATCAATAAGCTTTTCCACATTGCCAATATCCGGCACGCCAATTTTAAACACATTACTGCTGTCATTTTTATAATAAAGATTTCCATCCTCATCACATATCATACTGGTTATGCAGTACTGACTAAAGCCTGCTGCATCATAAAGCTCCACCAAAGTAAGGTCATCGGATGATTTTGGATTATTCTTAACCTTAATCAAGCTCACTCCACCTGGCATTGCATTATAGGTGGCATAAAGGTAAAGGTAGCCTTCATCCTCATAGGCTGTGCTTAAAAGCATAGAAGCCTTCACATCGCCTAAAAGATTCACAGTACCAACCGTTTTTAAGGTTTCTGCATCTGCCACCACAAGGCAGCAGCCTTCTCCACCATTAAATCCCGCGCCGCAGCCAAAGTAAACGTTTCCTTTATATACTACAGGTGTTGAGGTGGACTGAGCACCCTCCACACAAACATTGCCCTTTAGCTCGGAAATTATGCCAGTTTTTGAATCAACCTTAGCACTAAATAGATATCCTCCCTTAGTGGTGAAGAATATTTTTCCGCTCTCAGAGTCGTATGCGAGGCTTGAACGCTGATCTCCGGCATTTCCAAGAGCAACTTCGCTTACAAGTTCCCCTGTGTATTTATTAAAGGAAAGAACCTTGGAAGTGCCTGTTGAACCGCTATCGCCATCATCTGTGCCCACTAAAACATAGTCTCCCACACAAACTGAACCAGCCCAATAGAAGCCTCCAGCACTGGTATATTTCCAAACAGCAGCCTTTCTCTCGTTGGTAGCAGATGGATCTTCATCTGTAACACTTATGCACACAAAATTCGCATCTTTAGTTTCACTGTTCCAGAAGCCTGTGTAAACATATCCGTCTGAATATGAAATCGGTGAAAGAGACTGTCCCTTTAAGTTATCCTGATAAACCCACACAGACTCAAGTGTTTTAGCATCAAATGCCTGCACGGTGCCATTACCAAGCGGACAAATTATGAGCCCTTCTGCATAGGTAGGTGGCGTGTAACCATAGCTTGGGACCTGCTCCATTGCACCAGTAGCAAGGATTTCACCTGTTTCCAAGCTAAGCTTATAAATATTCTTATTGCTCATAACAACAAGAGCATCATCCACAATTATCTGCACGCTTGGTGCCGCAGACCAGCCGCTTCCTAACTTAACATTCCACAAAAGTGAAGTATATTCAGGATCTGTGGGGGTCTTAGCACTGGTTATACCCATGTTAACATCGCTATTTCGGAAGTTTTTCCACTGTGCACCCACATCTTCATGCTTAGACTCCTCAGCCTTTACAAGGGTTATTTCAGGGGATAAATTCGCAGCATCTACAGTTTCAGTAACGCCTACATAGCCATATTTTGTCACGGTGTAGGAATATTGCTGAGATGAGAACATTCCTAAGTAGCTTCCATCATCTTCCGGCGCAACTTCAACACCCTTTTGGTCATAAACCTTTATAACTGCGCCTTCTGTTTTAACCACAGGCTTAAAGGCAAGGTTATCAACCTTATTGAGATTAACGGTATAAATCTTCGAAACAAGATTTTCGCCACCGCCAACAGATACTTCAATTTCAACCTTATCAATCCCATCTAATTTAAGGGTGGAGTTTTCCTCGCCGTTAAATTTAAGATTGTAGCTCTCAAAGGTTAGCTCAACATCGAAGGTAACTTCCTTTGATGTTTTAGGAACAGTTAAAGTGTAATTTTCTTCAGCGGAAGACACAGTTTTGTCAAAATACACATTTGTGCCATCCGCACTAGCGGTAAGTCCTTTTAATGTGGGCTCAACATCTATATTAAATGTGTATGTTCGTGCTTTAAAGCCTGAACTCTCCGGAGGAGTAACTGTCATTTTAATGACGTTTTGGCCGGCTGTTATGCACTTTGATAAGAATTTCTTAGAGAATGTAGTGCCGGAATCGGTGGCTTTGGTGAGAATTCTGCTTCCAGTAGCACCGGTTGAACGATTCTCCCAGCTAAATTCCACCTGACTTCCTTCCATTGGCGTGGTATACCAAAAATACAGTCCTGTTCTTGCATCAGTGAGAGCAGAAAGGCTATATTCACTAATGCCCTGGCTATATTTTGGCACACTCTCCGGCACATTTTCATCATTTGTGCCATTTAAAAGAAGACTCTCATATTTCGTGAGATTATTCACGACGCTAATAGAAAGATCGCTTATTTCTGCGCCTTTTACATTAACCTTAAGAAGAGGCGAAACGATGTAGGTGTTAGTCTCTTCAGGATCAGTAACGGCAGAAACATAATAGGTGCCAGCATCTTCAAACTTCAGCGTAACCTTGCCGTTTTCATCGGTAACCTTTTCGCTTATTGGGTTTAAGCTGCCGGTGGCATCTAACAATGCAATTTGGGCATCTTCAATATATTTTTGAGCCCCCCGTTTGACGCGATCTTCACTGTTTAAAGAGCCAAACATGTACATAAAGCCATTTAAGGCAAGCTCAACGCTTTCACCTTCATTTACGGTTATTTCATTAACCCTCTTGCCATCCTGCTCAAAGTAGGTGAAATAATCCATGTAGTAACTATCTTCATAGAAGAAGAAACCAACCTCATCTCCTTCTTCAATGGGAGATTGGTTAATCAAGTAACCGGTGTAACCATAGCTGCCATACGTAGAATTCGGATCATATGGGTATTCACCATTCACAGAAAAGCTGGATCCGCCTGATATACCAAACATTTTGGTTATATATGTGGCTCCACCTGCAACATAGCTGGAGAGATTGTCCTTAGTGAGCTCCCCCCCCATTATATTTTTAGCATACACTTCATTGGCAGCCAAAAGCACATCTAGGGCAGACACTCCCGAAACCTCATCGGTGTAGCCATATTTTTCAGCTGTGTCGCTGCTAACAGCAATAGATTGGGGAGTTAAAAGGAATGTATTTTCAGACTGCGCCCAAACCACAACATTGGTTTCAACAGGCTTAACGGTTACCACACAAACAGGGGATGTGATGGCGGTAACAATGTTTTCATTAAGCACCTTTGTTTTCTTGGCAGAAATTACATAGGTGCCTGTCTTATTAAAGCTAAGCTTCGCAGTGCCCTCAGAAGAAGTTACAATTTCTGTTTCTTCGCCATTAACTGTAATTGTTGCTCCTTCGCAGCCGGACATAATTGGCGCCCAAGTAGTGGAATCATAGCCGGAAACATGTTTAAGAGTAAGAGAATATTCCTCCCCAACATTAACGGTGGCACTATACTCACTAAAGGCTGAATAAGCCTCTGTGTCGGGGTATGAGTTTTCATAAATAAATGCCTCAACAACATCTCCGTCCTTAACGGCATCATCTAAGCTATTAGCCATGCCTCCATTAATATAATAGCCAAAATTTCCGCTTTCATCTCCCCAAAGCTTTGTAAGAGCAGTTCCATACTTGCTGGTGGGATCAGACAAGAAACCATTCTCGCCATTGTAATACGCCTTATGAAAAGCATCAAATACATCAACCAGAGTGTAGGTTTCTTTACCCTCAAGCTTCACGCTCTCCATTACAGCATCATTGCCATTTTTGTCTTGAACAAAGCTTCCATACTTAGAAAGCGTGAATGAAACTGTTATTTCATTATCTCCCAAAGCAAACACTTCCACGGGGATAACGCCAAAGAGCATCACCAACGCCATCAAGAATGAAAGAACCTTAATTTGGTTTTTTCCTCTCAATTTCAATCCTCCTTAAATTCAGAACATAAAACATTCAAACATGGCAAAATTAAAAATATGCCATAAATATTAAAATTGGGCACACCAGCCACAAGCCAATGCGCCTTGATATATCATTAACCCACATGGGGATTAATCGAATCAATCTGGCTTAGTTTTCAGCCTTTGCGCACCTGGAGAGCACTGTCATAAAGGCTTTTGTTTCCTCCACGGTGAATACCGACCTGTTGTAGTAATCTTTCACTATTTCCAAAGCTTCTGAGTATGTCATGTTTTTCTCCTTTATCAAATTTATTTGCCACAAACACTCACCGCATTTTCACCAAAGCCCCATAGGAAAAGCAATCTAATTATTACTGGCCTTTACCCTTGATAAAAGAAATGCACCGAAGTTTTTAACTTCGGTGCAAACGTTTTCATGCACTCCTGTAGACCCCGGAAAGCGGAGCTCAGCCCGAAATGCGAATATCCTGACTTGCGATATAGAAAAATCTGCGTTCGACTCCTGCCTTCCCCGATTTTACGAGTGGCGACATTTGTCCTGGCTTGTTGCTTCGGGACGAACTCACGCTTACAGTACCGTTTCTGTGTGGGGATTTTCACCCTCTTCCTCTTTCAACCGGCTTTCACCGGCCCATTTCGGTTTATTTAATTTAGCTTCCAGCAAGGCAATTTTACCATATAACTCTGCTAAAAGTCCATATAATTTTTGATTAATATCATTTTTTCAACCAAAATCTGTCATATTTGTAAAATAACTATTCAAATTTTTCATATTCAAATATCATTTATGTTATAATATGCTTCGTTGTAAACAAGGAAACAAAATGGAAAAAGAAAAAATAATTAACTTTAAATATTGTTTGGTGCAGGCCTTTTATTGGCTCACCTTCTGCTGCGGAATAGCCTTTATGAATAATTTCCTCACCTCCCAGGGTATCAAGGTTGCAATGGTGGGCATAATTTCAGCCACCTCAGGCATCCTTTCCGCCGTTCTTCAGCCGACTCTGGGCAAAATTGCTGACAGAGGGAAAAATCTCAACTGGAAAAATATGCTTATTTTAATGGCTACTGGAATTATAATATCAAATTTATTAATGACTTTTTCGCTCTCCAAAACAGCGTTTGGTGTTATTTATGGCATTTTCTACCTTTTAGTCTATGCCATGATGCCGTTGGTTAATGGAATGGCTTTTTATTATGAAAATTGTCAAATTAGTGTTAATTTTGGCATTGCCAGAGGAATGGGCTCACTAATGTATGCAATTGCTGCCACAATCGTGGGAGAGATTATATCATACTTTGGGAGTAAAATGGTTCCACTTCTTACCCTCATTTCATCTGTTTTGTTTTTGTCTTCGGTTATTTTAATGCCATATAAAAATGGAAAACAACCAACTATCCATGCGGGAAATGGGGTTAAAATTGGCATTACTCAAGTTTTTAAGAACTACCCTTCATTTAGCTTGATGCTTGTGGGAACAGTTTTACTATTATCTTTCCACAATACCACAACCACCTACATGCTCCAGATTATGGAGTCGGTTGGCGGTGGAGATGCACAAATGGGCATTGCCGTTTCAATTGCCGCCACAGTGGAGCTTTTCCCAATGTTCCTTTTTTCCAAGCTGAAAGAGCGTTTTTCAGCTCAAAAACTGCTTTTGTTTTCCGCTTTATTTTTCTTTATTAAAGCAATTATGCTTTATTTGGCAACCTCGGTGGCCACTACGTATGCATCACAAAGCCTTCAAATGCTCAGCTACGGCTTATTTACACCAGCATCGGTATATTTTGCAGAGGAAAATATGCCCACCTCAATGAAAATGCAATCTCAATCTCTGCTAACCGGTGCCATAACCCTTGGAGGGGTTTTAGGAAATCTCATTGGAGGTGGCATGGTGGAATATTTAGGGGTTAACGCAAATCTATTCTTGGGAATTTTTGTCACCCTTGCAGCCTCAGCAATAATATTCTTATCAGGAAAGGTTAAAAATAGGCAAATAAGCTAAAAATCTTCAATTGTATTTCAACACGCAGGATTAACACCCCCGATTTATAGACTCCTTTATTTTAATCCCCTTATACA
>CAVEWD010000013.1:0-12789 GCA_963619195.1 bacterium
AAAGGAGTGGTCTGTCAAAAACTATTCGCAGACACTGAATATCACAAAGGAGCAGTCTTAAAATTTAGGCTTTTTTCCCTAATGCTGGAAAATATATTGTCTGTAAAGGGGGCTCATATCATGCCCCTTTTGTTTAGTTTCTTTAACAGCAATCCCAGTTATAGACCACCTTTGAAAAATCCTTATTTTTCAGGCTTTCTGAATTGATAAAGAAGTTTGCCACTCCGCTATCGCCCCACATAACAATGTTATCCGAGTCGATTTGCAAAAGCAGTGTATCATAGGGGCTGCCTTCTCTTCTTGGATCTTTCTGTGTAAAATTAGGGTATCCCAGCATTTTATGCCCCCAACTGTCAATTGCATCTCCAATATAAACGAACTCTGCGTAATTTAAAAGGCTATACCAGCTTTCTTCGGGTATATCTTCCCCATATTTTTCTTTTAATATAGATTTAAAGAGCTCCTCATAGCGGTAATCTCCGGTTGTGATATAGCCTATGCTCTTTTCAAATTTCAGTGCAACTGAATCGATGTCTTTTTCCATAGGAGAATATTCTGCAGTTTTATGTGTGGGGATATCTAATTTCACAATATCCTCTTCTGTTAAGTCTTCTGTTATGGTCTCGTGGTATACAATAGACCAGTTTTTCTGCTCATCATTATCTAAAAGATTAAAGTTGCAGCCATACCAGTCGTCATCCGCTATAAAAAATTGCAATATTCCTGTTTTGGGTAGCCTTTCATCATCAAAATTTTCTTTCTCGAAATTTATTTGTGCCAATAAAAATAATTTGTTGCCATTAGAATCTGTGGGGTATTGGCGGTTTAAATCCCAATAAGGAACGCCGCCCAGCTTGCTGCTGTAAAGATCGGTGGGCTCCTCTGTAAGATGAATTTTGTAATATTCGGTTTTAGTTTTCTCCTGGGTTTTATTTCCTTTTATTCATTTTACATCATCCGGTGGGGGTAATTTATAAAAATGCAGAATTTAAGTGCCAAGTATGCTATATACGATATAGAGCATATGTCAAGTTTACCCTTGAGATTGTCTTGATTTTTCGATGATATACAATTACAATGAATGGTACGAAATCACGATATGTTTAATAAATTCAGGAGATATGTGCTTGCTTTGATTTATTGTACTATTCGTGCGGAAAGGTTTGGTGAAGGTATTTTGCTTAAATCTTTCTGGAATGGCTCTATGTTAAAATGGATTAAAAGATTGAAGGAATTAGACACAGAGTAGGATTCTATGCAGTTATTTTGCATGGAATGGATTTTTGAAGATACGAAAATTAAATAGGGGGCATCCTAATGCAAAGGTGCCTATTTAGGAGGAAGAAAAATGTACGATGTAGCTATCATCGGCTGTGGGGTTATTGGTGCTGCCACGGCATACGCATTGTCGCGCTATGAAAACAATGTTGTGGTTTTAGAAGCGGAAAACGATGTGGCCGACTGCACCACAAAGGCTAACAGCGGTATTCTTCACGCAGGGTATGATCCACCTGCAAACACCAAAATGGCACGGCTTAATGTGCGTGGGGTTGAGCTTGCAAAAAAAATATGCGAAAGGCTTGATGTGCCATACAAGCAATGCGGAAGCCTGGTGATTGCCCTTGAGGAAAGTGAGCTAATGCACCTTAAGCATTTATATGAAAACGGCATTGTAAACGGCGTAAAGGGCTTAAAAATTTTAACAAAGGAAGAGGCTTTGGCAGTGGAGCCGAATCTCTCCCAGAATGTTTGCGGTGCGCTATGGGCCCCCAGTGCGGCTATTGTGAACCCTTGGGAATATGCTCTTGCCATGATTGAGGTTTCGGTGCGCAATGGGGTTGAGCTCAGACGTAACTGTTGTGTGAAAGATGCCAAGGCCATTAATGGGGGGTATTGCCTAACAGTGCCTGGCGGCACAGTTGAAGCTCGCTGTGTTGTTAATGCGGCCGGCATTTGGGCTCAGAGTGTGCACAGCATGTTGGAACCTGCAAATTTTCACATAACGCCAACCCGTGGTGAATATTATCTTTTAGATAAAAGCGAGGGAAATCGAGTTAATCATGTGATTTTTCAGTGTCCAAACAAGCTTGGTAAAGGCGTTTTAGTGGCACCCACGGTTCATGGCAACTTGATTGTGGGCCCTAATGCTGAGGCAGTTGAGGGAGATGACACTTCCTGCACCGGCAAAGGGCTGGATTTTGTGAAATCTACTGCACAGCGCAGTGTGCCATCAATCAATTTTGGCGAGTCTATACGTAATTTTGCCGGCGTGCGTGCTAATGCAGATGTGGATGATTTTATAATTGGTGAAGAGCCTGAAGCTCCCGGTTGGATTGACCTTGCGGGAATGAGGTCTCCCGGGCTTTCTGCTGCCGCAGCTGTTGCTGAAGAGGCGGTTGATATTCTCCGTGCAAGAGGAGTGTTGGGAAATGAAAAGGCTAATTACAAAGATGGCCGCCGTCATATTCGTTTTAAAGAGCTTCCTTATGAGCAAAAGGCAAAGCTTGTGAGCGAACAGCCTAGCTACGGGCGTGTGATATGCCGTTGTGAAACCATCACAGAGGGGGAAATCCTTGATGCTTTGCATAGTGAGGTGCCTGCCACCACCATTGATGGCGTTAAGCGCCGCGCAGATGCCGGCATGGGGCGCTGCCAGGGAGGATTTTGCGGTCCGCGTGTTTTAGAGATTATCAGCAAGGAGCTTGGCATAAGCCCTTTGGATGTGCTTCAGGATAAGAATGGCTCAAATGTGCTTATGATGGAAACAAAGGTTGAAGGAGGCGGCAATGATTGATTTAGTGGTTATTGGAGGCGGCCCGGCTGGGCTTGCTGCTGCTTGCAAGGCTTGGGAAAGCGGCCTTAGGGACATTTTAATTATTGAGCGCGACTGCGAATTGGGTGGCATTTTGAATCAGTGTATCCACAATGGTTTTGGGCTTCACCGCTTTGGCGAGCAGCTTACTGGCCCAGAATATGCAGGGCGGTTTATTGATATGCTGAAAAACACCGGTGTTCGTGTTCAGCTTGACACCATGGTGCTGGAGGTTACTCCAGATAAAAAGGTGCACTGTGTTTCTAAATCTGAGGGATATCAGGTTATACAAGCCAAAAGCATTGTGCTGGGAATGGGGTGTCGTGAACGCACCCGGGGTGCAATAGGCACTCCAGGCACCCGTCCTGCCGGTGTGTATACCGCCGGTGCTGCACAGCGTTATGTTAACATAGAAGGCTACATGGTTGGCAAGCGTGTGCTGATTTTAGGCAGCGGTGATATTGGCCTTATTATGGCGCGCCGCATGACATTGGAGGGGGCCAAGGTGCTGGCCTGTGTGGAGGTTATGCCTTATTGCGGAGGGTTAACCCGAAATATTGTGCAGTGCTTAAACGACTTTAACATTCCATTGTATTTATCCCACACAATTATCGATATTCAGGGCAAAAATCGTGTAGAAAAGGCTGTTGTGGCCAAGGTTGGAGCAGATGGCAAACCCATTGCTGGCACGGAAATGGAATTTGATGTGGACACCATTCTTTTGAGCGTGGGGTTGATTCCTGAAAATGAGCTGACCCGCCAGGCCGGAATTGAAATGGATCCGCGCACCAAGGGAGCTGTGGTGTATGAAAACATGGAAACAAGCATTCCCGGTGTGTTTGCCTGCGGAAATGTTGTGCAGGTGCATGATTTGGTGGACTTCGTTTCGGAGGAAAGCGAGCTGGCAGGTATTGCGGCTGCCAAATATGTGAAAGAGGGGCCGGTTGTGGATGCAAGGGTGTTAAACCTTAAGCCCAGCTCAGATTTAGGCTATACACTGCCTCAGCGAATTCGTGTGGAAGGGGTGGGCAAAAAGGTTAATGTGTCCTTTCGTGTGCGCCGCATCTATGGGGAGAGTGTAATTCTTGTTAAGAGTGGTGATGAAATCTTGGCAAGATTCCACCGCTCTCGTTTAGCCCCCGGGGAAATGGAACACATTAGTTTGCCGCGTGTGCTGTTGGAAAAGGCGTCCACTAATGAATTAAATATTGAAATTGAGGAGGCTAAATGATATGAGAGAGGTTATTTGCACCTGCTGCCCCAAGGGGTGTCATTTGCAGGTGGATGAAGAAAATGGCTACAGCGTAAGTGGCAATGGGTGTGATAATGGCATTGCTTATGGCAAAGAAGAACTGACCAACCCAACACGCATCATCACCAGCACCGTGCGCGCTGAAGGCTGCTTGCACCCGCGCTGCCCCGTTAAAACCTCAGCTGCTGTGCCTAAAGGGCAGATGAATGAGGTTGTCGCCGCACTGAAGGGTGTTGTTTTGCACGCTCCAATCCGTGTTGGCCAAATTGTTTTAGCCAATGTTTGTGGCACGGGAGTTGATATTGTGGCTTGTCGCAGCATGGAGAGAAGCTTAAATAGTACGCATTAATATGCATATTTAAAAGTTCATAATTAGTTAAGTTCATATTCAGTAAAAGCCCGCTTAGTTAACTAAGTAGGCTTTTATTAGGTATATAGTCTATGTATGTTTGCTAAAGTTTAATTTATTGGCGATCTGCCGCTCTAAGGAATATAAAGCCTAAGGCAAAGAACACCGCAAGACAAGCCACTGCTACGTTAATTGTGCCGCCAGCCAGCTTTACCCAGGCAATAACTGAGGAGCCGAGAAAGGAAGCCCCCTTGGCAAATATGTCGTAGATGCCGAAATACTCTCCTGCACTTTCTGCAGGAATGATTTTTGAGTAGTAGGAGCGGGAAAGCGACTGAATGGAGCCCTGGAAGCACCCCACACCAAAGGCCAAAATGGCAAAGTGTACCAAAGTTTTTAAGGTGAGGGCATATAAGCATATGCAAAAATATCCGCAAATGCATATTTCAATTAGGGTTGCGGTGCTGTAGCGTCGGGAGAGCCGCGCGAAAACAAGGGAGCCTCCAAAGGCCACCACCTGAGTTAGCAGAAGAAACACCACCTGACCGACAGTGTTTAAATTTAAATCTGTGCCAATGTTGATGCAGTTGTCGATGATTGTTCCAACTCCATCAATATAAAGGAAAAAGGCAAGAAGAAACAAAAGGACTTTTTTGTCGCCTGTGGCAATCTTTTTTAGGGTGCCGGAAATTTGGAGGAAGGTCTGTCTCACGGAGATTTTTTCAGACTTTGAATAGTTTTTCTGGCGGTAGGAACTCAAAAGGGGCACCGTTACAGCTAGCCACCACAAAGCCGTTATTCCAAAGCCTATATCCTTAGATAGCCATCCGGGCAAAATTTCCACCATATCAGGCCCTAACACATAGGCTACTAAAGCCACTGCAAAGGGAATGCAGGAGCCTATGTATCCCCATGCATAGCCATAGGAAGAAACTTCGTCCATTCTTTCCTCTGTTGTAATGTCTCCCAGCATGGAATCGTAAATGGTTAGGGAGGCGCTGTAGCAAATTTTTGTTATAACGAAAACTATAAGGAAGGTTAGCCACCCTGTAATAAAGCCGTTTATAAAGCAGCTGATAACTCCCAGGGCTACGCTGGCGGCAAAAATAAGCTTCTTTTTATCTTTTCGGTCGGATATGGCACCGCACACAGGGCCTATTAATGCCACAATAACGGTTACTATGGCAATGGCAAGGGAGTAGTAAGCTGTGGCCTCATCGGAGGTGAGTTTATTCGGGCCTATGGCAACCTGCTTAAACCAAATGGGAATTAGGGAGCATGAAAGCATGGTGAAGGCTGAATTTCCCACATCATATAAAACCCAGGAAAGCTCCTGCTGACTGAGACCTTTAAATGCCTTTAGACGGCTTAGTTTTGCAACAATATTTTTCATTTTGTTTCCTCCTGGGGAAGCTGACCAGCAAAATTGCGCTTAAAAATAGGCTTAAGTTCCTCCTCTCCGGTTAGAAATCCTTCAAAGGTATTGATAAACTCTTCAGCTAATTTTTCAGCCTGGGCGTAGAGATCATAGAGCCTGTTGTTGCTGTCTTCGCAAAGAGGATTTCCCTTTGGAACAACAATAAGACCATGCATTTCTTTATAATTGCCGGTGATGCGTAAAACGCCGTAGATGATTTTTCTTTTTACTGGATTTCTGGCTAGAAGTAGCTTGTTTGAGAAAATCATGCTGTGAAGGGCTTTTTCAACTTCATTGGGTGTAATGCCCACATAAAATGGAGCAATAATTTCTGAATATTGCATTTTGGGATGAATGTGGTTTGTTAAAACATGGGTTGTGGGGTCAAAACCGTCCTTTAGCATAAGCATGCGGTCAAATTCCACCTCAATTTCTGTGTGGCTGACACCGCTACTTTGAATTTTTTCCTCTACATATGGATGGCATGTAACATCCAAGGCAAAGTGGCACAGCACACCATAGGCATATGCTAAAGAAGCCTTTGGATTTTCACTATTTTGAATTACTTCTTTTGCATTTTTAAAGTAGGAGAGTCCGGATTTTTCATGAAGACTATATCCCACGGCATTAACTGGATTTGTTCCAAGGGCACCATAATAAAATAATATGTCTGGCCCATGAAGACCTATGTTGAAAAGATCCTGATATTTATTGATAAGCTCTCTTTTAGCTTCGCAAAGATTATTTTCCACTTCTTTTCCCATTCTGTAATGGGCATATGTAGAGGGCATAGATGTTCCTCTTTCCTATATATTTATAATTATTATACCAAATGAGTGTAAAATGAAATGCTTTAATTGTGTAAATTCTTTAATACATTTAACTTTGGTGTGAAGAAAATAAATTCACTTTTATTTGCCATTGTTAGTCTTTATACATTCATCTGTTTCATCTGCTCCATGATTTTTTCAAGCAAATCTCCCTGCAGATAGTATGTTGTTTCAAAATTAAGATACAGCATTGTTTGGTCGTCCCAGAGTATTTTTAGCTGAGGAGGGAATTCTTCATCGCCCTCCCAGAACTGCAACACCACAGGAAAGAAGGGGAATGCCGGAATTTCAGCTGTGACGTCAGCTCCTGCAAGCCGTGCTTTAATTTCTCCGCCAATCTGTGTGCAGGCTTTCTTTAGTTCTTCAATTTTGCCGGAAAAGTATGAAGCATATTTTTTTGCAAAAATATCGGCACTTGGACTGACTCCGGCTGTGGCAAAATTAGCGACTAGCGTCCATCTACCGCTTAAAGGCGGCAAATTTGTTTCTGAGCTATGACAGAGCATGTCATAAATTGTCATGACTGTATCATAGGAGCGGCACTCCGCATAATTCTCACCTTTTTTTTCATATATTGCCGCAGTTTTTCGGTCAATTCGGTAGGGAGATCCGATATAGGTCAAATGAATATATTGCTCATCCATGTTTAAATGGAATTTTTTCGCTAGAAAGATTTGATCATATTTTAGAAAATAGTTTCGACCAATATCCACTTGCTTGTCATAATTTGAAGTCATCTGTTTTCTCCTTCTTTTCTAAGGTTTAAAAATCTAAGTTTATTTAAGCCTGCTTGCAGTGGCAAGCCTTTGTTTTTGATATCATTATTCTATCATCAGAAGGCCTTACATTGCTTCATTTAATTGCACTATTATACTCAAAATGTGATATTATATTTATATATAAAATTGTAATCGTATGTATATGATTTATTTAAAGATGAGATGAATTTTGGACATATTGTTCAGGCAGAGATTTAAGGAGGATTAATTTAGACATAAAAATTGCAAAGCGTGAAGAATCCACGCTTGAAAAGATGTTTGTTTAAGGAGGAACTCAATGAGTGAGCAAAAGAGAAAAATCGGCTTTACTATTGCTTGTGTAAATGAATTTGCTAATAAGCATGAGTTGAGTAGCAAGGAAGCATTTCAGTATCTTTTTCTTTTTAAAGGAATAGATTTTATTAAAGAAAATTACGATGTGGAGCATACATTGGATTTTGAAACAATCTTAGAAGATTTGGGAATATTATGTAGAAAGAATGGAGGCACATTATGAGATTATATCATGGGAGTAATTTGGAAATCGATAATATAAATCTGGCAATGTGTAGACCATATAAGGATTTTGGACGGGGATTCTATTTAACGGATATTGAAGAACAAGCTGAAAAGATGGCGATTAGAGTGGCGAAAATTTATGGGAAAATGCCGATAGTGAATGTTTATGAGATAGATGATAGATTTGAAGACTTGCGTGAGTTAAAAATTCTGAATTTTGGGCTACAGACAACAGAAGAATGGGCTAGATTTGTAATGAATAATAGAAGCAGGGCATTTACTGATATGACGGATGAATTGTGTAATAAGGATAATAAGTATGATATTGTTATAGGCCCTGTTGCAGATGATAACATGGCTTTGCTATTTCGACAATATGAAAGTGAAATTATAGATTTTGATACGTTATTAAAGGGAATGATATTTAAAAAGACTTCCACACAGTATTCCTTTCATACTGAAAATAGCGTGAAACTTTTGCGAAAGGTGATGAACAAATATGTGTAAAAAGGAGCAACTACAGGAATATTTGATACAAGATATTGTGGATATGATTTGTACCGATCAAGGCATAGAATATGACGAGGCAATGAGTAAATTTTATAATTCAGAGGTTTTTGAAAAACTCATGGACAAAGATACTGGGTTGTATTTAGAGGGTCCAGAATATGTATATGATTTATTTAAAGATGAGATGAATTTTGGACATATTGTTCAGGCGGAGATTTAAGGAAGATCGGTTTATGTGTAAGCGGAGGTGAAATCTCTTTGGGTATACTTTGATGATGGTGCAAGATAAAATATGAGGCTGCAATGATTTTGAGAGGTGGATCTGATTCTGAGGATGTGCTTATAAAACTACTGTCTAAACATGGTTGGTCAGGGAAAACACTAAAAGGAGATACGAAAAAGTTTAAAATAGAATAGGAATTAAGAAATGAAATCAGGAATGCAAAAGATATGTTTGCGATATTTTGCATATTATAGAGTATAATAAAGATAAGATTATTTTTTAAGAAAGTGAGGGAGAATATGAGCAAAAGTTTAATTATTTACTTCAGCAGGGCTGGCGAAAATTATGGTGTTGGCTACATTGAAAAGGGAAACACGGAAACTGTGGCAGAATTTGTTAAGGAATTAACCGGAGCGGATATGTTTAAGGTGGAGCCGCAGGTGGCTTATTCTGATGAATATAAAACTTGTGTTGCTCAAGCGAAGGAGAGATTTGGCAATGCCCCAATTAAGGAAAAGCTGGGGGATTTGTCGGAATATGAAACAATTTTCATTATGAGCCCAGTGTATTGCGGAACCTATGCGCCGGAAATTGAAACAGCCCTTAAGGATTTGGATTTTACCGGTAAAAATGTTAGAGTAATCACCACCCATGAGGGCTCCGGCCTTGGGAAAATGCTGGATGATATTAAAAAAATATGCAAGGGCGCAAAGGTGGATGAAAACGGCCTTGCCGTCAAGGGCGTTCAGGCAAAGGATTCAAAGGAATTAGTTAAATCATGGCTGTAGTAGGCAGAATTTAGCAGCCAGACTTACAAGTTTATAAATAAACAGGAAAAATAGTTTTGCGGTTATAGGCTGTGAAACTATTTTTTAGCTGGAACACGAAGGGTTAATTTGTTAGCTTTGTGTGAAAAAAGTGCGGATGCCGCAAAAAAATTAGATATGTATTTTGTTTATTTGTGAAGGCTGTGCTATACTATTTCTGAAAAAAGTGCGGATGCCGCAAAAATTTCACGGAGGAGTGCATGATGCAATATGCAAGACAGCAATATCTTAAGCAATTGATTTCAAAAAAAGATAATGGACGCATTAAAATCATCACTGGCTTACGCAGATGTGGGAAATCCTATCTTCTGTTTGTGCTTTACCGTCAGTATCTTTTAAATTCTGGGGTTTTGGAAGATCAAATCATAGGGTTGGCTCTAGATGAGATTGATAATGCGAAATACCGTAATCCCTTTGCTCTTAATGAGGTTGTGAAGGAACGAACATCTGACAGAAATAAGAAATACTATGTGTTTATAGATGAAATACAATTTGTGAGGGAAATTCAAAATCCGTATATGGATGACCCAAATGAAAAGCTGAATTTTATTGATGTTGTGTTGGGCCTAATGAAACTGCCAAATGTGGATGTGTATATAACTGGCAGTAATTCAAAGATGCTGTCCTCCGACATTTTGACTCAATTTCGTGACCGTGGGGATGAAATACATGTTAACCCCCTTTCTTTTGCCGAGGTGTATGAAAAGTATGAAGAAGATAGGCGAGGGGCTTGGCGCGACTATTACACCTATGGGGGCATGCCTTTAGTGTGGGGCACTGATTCCCACGAGGAAAGAAGCCGGTACCTTCGAGATTTGTTTAGTCAAACATACATTAAGGATGTGTTGGAAAGGCACCAGGTGAAGAATGATGCAGAAATTTTGGAAATGCTTTTGAATGTGCTGGCATCAAGCATTGGGTCGCTAACAAACCCGTCTAAGTTAGCGAACACATTTAATAGTGAACGGCATATTAAAATAGCCCCTGATACCATTGATACGTATATTGGATACTTTATGGAAGCGTTTTTACTTCGAAAGGCGGAAAGATATGATGTGAAGGGCCGAAAATATATCAAGACGCCCGCCAAGTATTATTATTCTGATGTGGGTTTGAGAAATGCGCGGCTCGGATTTAGACAGCTGGAAGAAACACATTTAATGGAAAATGTTCTTTACAATGATTTAATACGAAGAGGCTTTGATGTGGATGTTGGGGTTGTGGAACAAAACATCAGAGATGATTTCGGGGAAAAAAGCCGCAAGCAATTAGAGGTTGACTTTGTGGTTAATCGAGGCGATGAACGTTATTATATACAGTCGGCACTTTCTATTGATGAGCCGGAAAAAAAATCTCAGGAAATAGCATCATTGCTGCATATTCCAGATTCATTTAAAAAGATTGTGGTTGTGAGGGACTACATCAAACCCTGGAGGGATGAGCATGGAATACAGTATGTTGGAATAGAGGACTTCCTTTTGGATGAAAGCCTTATTTTTAAATAAGACATATTTATTAAAATATAAGTGCCGCAAAATTTATTTTAATTTCGAATTTGTAAAAACTCGCATTATAACTAGAAAAGGAACCAGTTTTCGGTTCCTTTTTTCACGCTATTTATGTTTATGCTAAATATCCGGCTGTTCTGGGGTAGGCAATGGTATCGCGGATATTGCCGATGCCGGTTATATAAAGCAGCATTCTTTCAAAGCCTAAGCCATAACCACTGTGGGGAGCACTACCGAACTTTCTTAAATCTAAGTAGTATTTATATTCCTCCACATTCATGCCGCGCTGCTGCATTACGCTAAGAAGCTTTTGGTAGTCGTCCTCTCTTTGGCTGGCACCTATTATTTCGCCAACTCCGGGCACTAGAAGGTCGGTGGCTGCAACGGTTTTGCCGTCGTCATTTTGCTTCATATAGAAGGCCTTTATGTCTTTGGGGTAGTTAATGACAAACACAGGACGCTTATAAACCTCATCGGTGAGGTAGCGTTCATGCTCGGTTTGCAAATCAAGCCCCCAAGAAACGGGATAGTTAAATTCTTTGCCGCTCTTTTTGAGAATTTCAATTGCCTCGGAATATTCAATGATGGCAAATTCGGAATCCACAATGTTTCTTAGCTTATCTGTTAAGCCCTTTTCGTAAAACTTTTCAAAGAAGGCAATTTCATCTGGGCAGGTTTCTAAAACCTGCTTTGTGATGGATTTTATCATTCTTGTGGCAAGGGCAATGATGTCGTCTAAATCGGCAAAGGCCACTTCAGGCTCAATTTGCCAAAACTCAGCGGCATGCCTTGCGGTGTTGGAATTTTCGGCTCTGAAGGTGGGGCCAAAGGTGTAGATTTTGCTTAAGGCCATGGCCATGGTTTCCCCCTCAAGCTGGCCTGAAACAGTAAGACCTGCTCTTCTTTTGAAGAAATCCTCTGCAAAATAGTCTTCATCTGTGTCATATTTGGCATTTGCTGGCTGTGTGGTAACCCTGAATACTTCTCCAGCGCCTTCGCAGTCGCTTCCTGTGATTATTGGGGTGTGAACATAGGTGAAGTTCTCGCCTCTGAAAAAGTCGTGTATTGCGGCAGCCAAGGCAGAACGCATGCGGAACATTGCGTTGAAGGTATTTGTTCTAACCCTTAAATGGGGAATAGTCCTTAAGAATTCCAGAGAATGAGCCTTTTTCTGGAGTGGGTAGTCGGAAGGGGACTCGCCTAAAACAATGATTTTTTCCGGAGAAATTTCAAAGGCCTGTTTTTCGTTTAAAGACTTAACCACCTTGCCGTGAACCTCAAGAGCGGCACCCACATTTTGCTTTAGCACGCTCTCGTCGTTGAATTTTGCTTTATCTATAACAATTTGCACATTTTTCATGCCTGTGCCGTCGTTTAATTCAATGAAGCCGGTTTGCTTGGAGTCTCTCACGGATTTAATCCAACCGCAAACTGTTATATCTTTATCCATATATGATGAGTAATTTTTCATTAACTCGCTAACATCAATATGCTGCATAGTACTCTTCCTCTTTACTTAAAAATAGTTGTATCATTATACCACTAAAGGCGGGGGTTAGTAAATATTGAAGGCTTTATTTTTAGCAATAACTGGTTTTAAAGTTGAAAATTTGGTTTGTGTGGGTATAATATAAATATAATAAAACAAGGAAAGCCTAATAAAATGATAGTTAATCCATTGACGGAAGCAGTTGAAAACATTCAAGAGGAGAAAGCCCTTTTTGTGGCTCAGCAGATGCTGGAAGGCGGTGCCACAAGGGAGGAAATTATTTCCTATGTGCAGC
>CAVEWD010000013.1:12799-16323 GCA_963619195.1 bacterium
CTAACATCAATATGCTGCATAGTACTCTTCCTCTTTACTTAAAAATAGTTGTATTATTATACCACTAAAGGCGGGGGTTAGTAAATAAAGATGAAGTTAATTTTAGTAATAAGTACGGTGCTGTAACTAAAAGAGTGCCACGCTCTTTGGGATTTTACTCACTCATACTTGCAAGGTCGACTACATCTGCTCCCAAAAGAGAAATTTCCTCTTCAGAATGAGTAGAAATAATAATCTGTGCCTGCTGTGCCTTCACAAGCTCCGCCATTTTCTTAACAAGAGCGTAATCCATTCCCTTAAAGGGTTCATCTAAAAGCAAAAGGTCAGCCTTAAGCATGAGAACCCTTGCCAAGGCCACTCTTCTTTTCATCCCGCCGGAAAGCTCGCGGGGGTAGCTGTAAAAATAATTTTCAAGCTCCACTGCACAAAGAAGCTCTTTAGCTGTTTTTAAGTTATTGTTGTCGCTTACCACTGCCACATTTTCCAGGACATTCATCCATGGGAAAAGCCTGTCTTCCTGAAACATTAAATAAATCCTCTCGCCATTTTGGGTTATTTCCCCGCCTTCGGGAGTCTCTAGGCCTGCCATAAGCCTTAGGAGGGTTGTTTTGCCACACCCACTGGGGCCGGTGAGAGCGGTAATTTTGCCCTCAATGTTTAAGGAAAGGTTTCGTATAACTTGATTTTCGCCATAGGAAAAATAAAGGTTTTCTATTTTCATTTTTCGCCCCCCTTAAATTTGCCTGATGCAAGGCTGAAGAACCTTGAAAACACCCTTTCCCAAAGGAAACTTAAAATAATCACCACAGCCGTCCATGCAAATAGGTCGGGGGTTTCCAGATATATTTTCGAATAATATAAATATGTGCCTATTGCTCCCTTTGGAAGACAAATAACCTCTGCTGCAATGCCGGACTTCCATGCCATGCCTAAGGCTGTTACGCAACCGGAGAAGAAATATGGCAAAACAGAGGGTAAGTAAAGGGTTTTAAGGGTTTTGAAGAAGCTGAATTTATAAAGCCTTGTAACCTCCAATAGCTCGTCGTCCACATTTTCAATTCCTGCCCTCACATTTCCCCATACCACGGGAATGACCATAAGCATGGAAATAAACACAGGAATGAGGGAATAGCTAATCCATAAAAGGGCCAAAATTATGAAGGACTGCACCGGGGTGGAACGCACCACCCTTAATGCGGGAGTTAAAATTGCGCCTGCAATTTTAGAAAAGTATGACACCACCGCAAGAAAGGCTCCAATTATGGCGCCAAAGATAAAACCTGCGCAAATTCTGAGCATTGATGTGGCCACGCTTCTCCAAAACTCCAGGGTTTGGGAAAGCTCAAGAAGCCTTTTTAATACAACAAAGGGGGCCGGGAGCAAAAGCTCCTGTCCCACCTTTGTTGCGGCTATTTGCCACACTCCGAGCCAAAACACAAGGGAAAAACATGCTCGGAATATTTTAGATTTAAATACTTTATTTAAAATAGAAGCCTTCATCAGGGATAGCTCCGCCTATGGATGTGGGGTCGGCGTCAAAGAGTACTTTGTAGTAGCCCTCCAAAGCCGGCTGCATGTCCTCTCCTGTGATGCAAACGATGTTGCACTGAGGAATGGCTGCTTCAGCAATTGCTGCACTGCCGGTGATTTCATAATTTGCCACCAGTTCAGAGACTTCCTTGGGGTTAGCCACCACATATTCTGTGGATTCTTTATATTCGGCAAGGAAGGTTTTC
This sequence comes from bacterium, assembly GCA_963619195.1. Classification (GTDB taxonomy): domain Bacteria; phylum Bacillota; class Clostridia; order Eubacteriales; family Anaerofustaceae; genus RUG14186. The sequence goes on from CAVEWD010000013.1 coordinate 14,536, forward strand.
ATGGCATCGGGGTTAGCTTCAGCGTATTCGCGTCTCACCACCAAGCAGCCTGTTGTGATTTCGCCTTCATCGGTTACTTCATTCCAGGCTTCAGCCAAATCAACTGCAATACGGCAGTTGGCATTTTTCATTAAAACTGTGGTAACATAGGGCACTGGAAGCATGCAGACATTGTCCTCTTCGGTTTCTGTGGTCATAATTGCCAAAATTTCATCTGGGGTTTTGAACTCCACATTCACATTTTCGCCCGGTGTTAAGCCGTTTGACTTAAGAAGATAGTTAAGGATATATTCCGGGTTTGCGCCCTGTCCGTTGGCATAAATTGTTTTGCCTTCTAAGTCCTTGATGGAGTTTACTGTGTTTCCGTTTTCAAGAACATAAAGCACGCTGAGGGTGTTGATTGCCACAATTTGCACCTGATTGTTGAGCTTTTGATATAATGATGCTGCCACATTTGTGGGAAGAGCAATAACATCAAGCTCTCCTTGGGTAAATGCTCCAACCAAATCTGTTGGCTGGCTGGCTAAGGTGAAGGTGTATTGATTCACTGTTTCGCCCTTGTCGCTTTTGTCCATGAGGTAGCTTGCTCCAATTCCTGTGGGGCCCTTAAGCACTCCCACATTCATTTCTCCTCCAATGAGCTCCTCTTCCTTGGCTCCGCAGCCGGCAAAAACGCTTAAAAGCAGTGCGATGCAAAGCATTAAGCCGACAATTTTTCTTGTTTTCATTATTTTCCTCCGAAATGAAAATTTAAATTTATTTTGAACGGTAAAAACCGGTTCAATCAAAGGTTTTCCAGCTTGGCAATGTTGCATAAAATAATGCTTTTGCCCTCTCTTTTTATTAACCCTTCCGCCTCAAAGGCCTCTAACGCCCTGTAAAGGGAGGCTCTTCCAATCCCCAGCATTTCCGCCAGAGCTGAATAGCTGGAAGTGAGCTTAACCACGCAGGCGGAATCGGCATATTCTGCGTTTTGAAGCAGATAAATGCTAAGCATCTTCTCGGTGCTGCCTGCCCCCAAATGGTCAATTTTGCGGTTTAAAAAGCGAATTCTTCCTGTGAGAAAGCGGATATAGTTTTCCGCAGCGCATGGGCATTTTTCGAAAAGGCTTATTAAAAGTTCTTCTCTGAAAAATACCACCCTTGTGTCCTTTGAAGCTTTAATTAAGGTAACATAATCGGCTTCGTTGGTAAAAATGGCAGCGGCTCCAAAATAGCTTCCCGTAATTATTCTGTTTAGGCTAAGGGTATGGACTCCTGACTGCTTTTGCGCTAAAATGCAGCCAGATAAAACCAGCCCTAAACTTTTGTGAAATTTGCTGTTGGTGTAAACCTCATCATTTTTTTTAAAACTATGAATTTCGCACATATCGCAGCTTAAAATTTCATTTAAAACTTCATCCAGCACATTTTCAAATAAGAAGCTGTTTTTTATTATTTCCTTTTCCTTTTTACTAAGGTCATTCACATTCATTCTGTCTCATATGATACAATATTATGCTAAGTTTAACAATAAAAAAAGAATTTTTTTGTTCCCTCACCTCTCTTTTAAAGGAAATTTTGCAAAAAAATAGATACGCGAGTTTGCCCCAAGGCTCGCATATCATATAAAGGAAATTGTATTCACTATTTTCACACTAACATTTTAACATATGGGAGAGTGACTGTAAATGACAAAAAGTGACAGGATTAAAAATCTTGCGATTTTTTTTATTTATATTTTCGGGGTATCACCCCCCACAACTCCCCCAAGGGAGCTATTGATAATAATTAAAAAATATTTTTCGC
>CAVEWD010000014.1:0-16290 GCA_963619195.1 bacterium
AAATGCTCCAGAATGCAACTTCGGAGGAGTATTACCAGTGCGATGTGGAAATAAACGGCACCACCTTCTACCAGTTGGCCATAAGGCCGAAGGGCAACACAAGCCTAAGCACCATTGCCGCAGACCCCACCACCAACCGCTACAGCTTCAAGCTGGAATTTGACCACTATGTGGAAGGGCAAACCTGCTTTGGCCTTGACAAGCTGATTTTAAACAACAACTACGCTGATGCCACCAACATGAAGGAAACCCTGATTTATGACATGTTTAACTATTTAGGGGCAGATGCTTCCCTTTATAACTACGCGAAAATCTCAGTGAATGGTGAATATTGGGGGGTGTATCTGGCGCTGGAGGCAGTGGAGGACAGCTTCATGCTGCGAAATTACGGAGCTGAGAGCGGAGAGTTGTATAAACCAGAGAGCATGGAAATTGGCGGAGGTAATTTCAATCAGGAGGATTTTCCTGCAGGCCTTGAGAATTTCAGCCTTGATGAAATTGAGGGAATGGATTTCTCCAATTTTGAAAATTTCCAAAATTATGACAGCTTTGAGGGCTTTAACCCTTCGGAAAATGGCGCATCAGAGGAGGAAGACTCAACCGGTGACAGCGAAAAAACACAGCAGAATTTCCAAAGCATGCCCAACTTAAGCCTTAATTTTGGCAAGGAGATGAACATAACAAACTTTTTTTCATCAGATGGAGCTAACTTAAACTACATTGATGATGAGCTTGACAGCTATTCCACCATTTGGGAGGGGGAGATAACTTCCACCAGTGATGCCGACCATAAAAGGGTTGTGACGGCACTGAAAAACATTTCCCAGGGAAACAACCTTGAGGATTATATGGATATAGACAATCTGCTTCGATATATGGCGGTACATGTGTTTTCGGTGAATGAGGACAGCTTATCCGGCACCATGGCCCACAACTATTATTTATATGAGTCTGATGGAAAATTAAACCTCATCCCCTGGGACTATAACCTTTCCCTTGGGGGAATGGGAGGCGGCAGCGATGCCACCAGCGTGGTGAATAGCGCCATTGATGATGCATTTTCCTCCACAGAGTTTTTTGACACCCTAATGGAAAATGAAACCTACCACAGCGAATATTATGCTCTTTTGGAGAAATTGGCGAAATATATAAACGGCACAGAATTTGACAGCTTCTATAAAAGAGTGAGAAGCCAAATTGATGAGCTGGTGAAAGAAGATCCAACAGCCTTTTATTCCTATGAGGAATATGAACAGGCAGCCGAAACCCTTTATGAGGTGGTGAAATTAAGGGGAGAATCCATTAAGGGGCAACTGGAGGGCACAATTGCCTCCACTAATGAGGAGCAAAAGGCGTGCGACACCTTAATTGATGCTTCAAATATAGATTTAAGCGTGATGGGAAGCATGAACACCGGAGACGAAAATGCAAATGGAGCTGCCGACAGCTTTAGCCAAAATCCAAACCAAAGCTTTGATTTTGATGATTTTACTCAGGGAGATTTTTTCCAGTTTCAAACACCTCCGGATATGCCAGAGGGCAGCGAGGATGCAGGACAAAGCCCTCCTGATGAATCTATTGAAAAGCCAAATGATGCGGAAGGCGAAAATTCCCAGGCGCCCCTCAATAGCCCAGGCGGCTCAAATGAAACAGATAAAAACAGCCAAAACAATAATTTAACCAAACCGCCCTCAATGGACACCACCAGCGAGGGCACAAGCACAGTAAAAACGCAAATTAGCGGTTTAGCAGCTTACGCAATAAGCATAGTTGTTTTAATTTTAGCCTTTGCCTTTGCGCTGCGCTACAAAAGAAACGGGAGGTAATTAGCAAAGCTTCACTTCGCCTTTTAAAACCTTTACTTTCTTTTGGAATTTACTCACAAATAAAGCAAAAGCCGCCAGAGTGGCGGCTTTTAAGCACTTTAAGCTATTTATTTATATATTTCTTCTTCTTTTCTGTTATCACAGCTAAAACTGCGCTTACCGCCATTAAGGCGCCCCAGCCTAAAACATTGCTGTCATCTGAGGTTTTAGGAGAATCTGATTTTTTTTCTTCCTCCGGCAGCTTCGGAATTATAACATCTTCCCTTTCCACTTCGCATTCATCCACGGCCTTTTCCATGGAGTAATATTTTCCGCAGCCGTCGCAATACCAATATTCAAGGTTGCCCTCTTCTTTAGTGGTGGCTTCCTTTGCAGGGAAATGCTGCAAGTTGGTGTGATTATAAGGGTCCACCTCTCCGTTTTCCTCTTCTTTCCCGCAATTACTGCAGCTTGGTGCACTCTTGCAGGTGGCTCCAACGCTGTAATCATGCTCAACTATGTTCACAATTTTATTGTCATAAGCATATAAATACAGATCTTCATCAAAAAGTAACCACACAATAACGTTAAAGCTTGAAATTTCATCAACCCCAAAATAAGATATCGCACTTATACATTTATTATAATCATCAGCCTCCACTATGCCGGTGTAGGTTCCGTTTTCATCCTTAACTAAACCCACAGCATCATTGTAGTAAACCAAATCATCATTACCCGCAATGAACCATTGGGCTTCCACTGCATTTTTTTCATAGCCCTTGGGAGGAGTAAAGCTGAAGGTGTAGTCCATATCGTTACAAACTTTGTCGCTTCCCACAATTTTAATATCTGGAATGCTCTTTCTTTCGGTTTTGTATTCGCAGCCTTCTCTTGTGCATTTCGTCCAATATTCCCTGGTGTTTTCATCCGCTTCTATTTTAAAATCATGGCCCAGCTTTTCAATAGGCTCTGTTTTGGTTTGATCCTCTGCCCAATCCACACTGAAGGTGGCGGTGTAGGTTCGCTCTCCATTTTCAGTGCAAGTGGCAGCAGTGGTTTTTTCGCTGGTTACCGTGGCTTTGGCTGTTTCCACGTGCTCAGAGTCTCTTTGGCAAACCCTGGTGGCGGTGCAAATTAACACATCCTCTTTTTCCTCTTCGTCGTACTCTTCCTTCCACTCATAGCTTACATCATTCCAAAGGTGCCCAAGCTCGCTTCCTTCATCCTCATGCCCGCACAAACTGCAAACCTTCGCCTCTGTGCAGGTGGCCTCGCCATAGCTGTGCTCAGCCAGAACCAACACATTTTTCTGTGCAGAAATTTTGGTGCCGTCTGCCAGGCTATAATAAACCTCCAGCAAAAAGCTTTCATCATCATCCACATACGTGAAACCGCTTGATGATATACTTGCGGTGTAAACCTCTCCGCTTTTGGTTAATCCAACATCATCGCCGGACATTTCAAATGTATATGTTGCCGTAGGCTCATAGCCGGCGGGGCAGCTTACAGTGAAGGTGTAGTTTGAGCTTTTGCAAACCTTATCTTCCCCTGTTATCACAATGCTTTGAGAAACTGCGCTTTTTTCAGTTTTATAATCGCAGCCCTCTCTTTCGCATTTGTAATAATACTGCCCGTCCTCCTCCACTTCCTTCAGGGAGTGGCCAAGGGCATTAACTTTTATGTTTTTCCTAACGCTGGTCATATCCACTGCCCAATCCGCACTGAAGGTGGCGGTTAAGTCGCAAAGTCCGTCGGTGGTACAGGTGGGTTGGGTGGTTATGGTGCGGGTTATAGTGGCGTTATTTGCATTCACCACGCCTCCGCAGGACGGACACCATATTTGGGCGGTGCAGCTGGAATAATCATCTGCCCAAACTGTTTTAAAATACACCCCATGGGTGTACGGATCGTGCTGGCTTACTTTTGGGGCATCCTCCCCATTTTTAATGGTTTGTGTTTGGGTTTTAGCCCAATCCACGCTAAAGGTGGCAGTGTAGGTTAATGTGCCATATTCTGTTAGGGTGGCAGCAGTGGATGAAGTTTGCTCAACTGTGCCCTCAGCAGTGTCTACATGAAAACACTTCACGCATTCTCTCTTCGCAGTGCATTTAGCGGCATCTACACTCCAGGTGTATTCTGTAAGCTCATTTCCGGAAGGATAAAGGTGTCTTCCAGCCGGAAGTGTCCTTCCGCAGCGAATGCATGGCCCAATCGCTTCGCAACTGGTCTCACTGTCTTTGTTACAAGCAATTAAACTGGTGCCCTTTGCTCCGCATTTTGAACACACCTGCATATCCATGTTGTACTCCGTTGAATACGTCCATTCCCATTCATGGGTGCAATTCTCTGCAAAAACACCCTGGCAGCAAGAAAACATAATCAAGGCGGTCAAAATCAGACTCACTAATTTTCTTTTTTTCATCTTCCCCTCCTTATTCCTCTTATAAATCAAAAATCAATTTCTGTGGCACATAAACCATACATTTACTTTAATGGTAACATATAGTTTCAAAAATTGCAAACAATTTCTGCCTTGCTTTATTTAATTTAATAATTTAATGATTTTTCTTCAAATAAAAAAGCGCGGTGTCCCACGCTTTAATTTATTTTGGTTCTATACTAAACATTGGGGTAAATAAAAAAAGATAACAAAAAAAGGAAGCATATACGCTTATCTGCCTTAAAATAGAGTTACGAAATCAAAATAAGGAGAACATATATGCTTCAAAATGATTTTATCACAACTCTACTCGATATACCAAATGCTGTTATAGATAATGTTATTAATTCTACAAAAAAATTAATTCCCAAAGTAAGTTCCACAGTAAACTAGCTCATGCCCTGTTTGAGTTAATAATATTTTTATTCATCACTTTCCAGAATTTTCACACTTACGCTAAACCCAGTATTAGTTACTTGTGTTTTTTTAAGCAAATCTAAAGCTCTATCAATTATTTCATTTATCTGGGCTCTATCTAAAAACCAAAGATATATCTCGCTCAACATAGATAATGTTTTCTCAAAGGGAAGCTGGGCAATATTTTCAGAAATAAAAGTTTCAGCCTTTGTGTCCATACCTTCTATTACAGCGAAATAGAACTTTGTGCGCAAAACATCATGCTCTCTATTTAGCCTATCATAAACCAAAGGAATGTTTCTTGTATATTCATCATAAGAAAGGTCGCTTAACCCCACAGTCGAATACTCCGCTGAAAATCTACGATATTTTTCATCTTTGTAAAACATTTTTTGGTGGAATCCCAGTGACACAACCATTTTTATTTCACTTGTTTCCCTGGGAAAAAGCTCTAGCGCCCTCCCTTGGTAATACAACATAAGTTCATTGTATATTTTTCTGGCAATCTCACATTTACCACCCTTGAAATGATAGGATATAAGGCCCGAATTCACTTCAGCGAGCCTGCATATCTCTCCAAAGGTTGTGTTATTGTAGCCCTTTTCGTAAAAAAGCGACTTACTCGCCTCCATTATTTTTTCTTTAGTATCTCTTCCTGTTTTATATTGTGCCATTTCGTCCTCGCAATTGAAATTATATCATAAATCTCAAGCCTATTTATAGCACTTATTCAAAATGCAAGTTCATCTATTTAATAAAAAATATTATAAATTATCCTTGACTTTTTGAATTATCTAACATAAAATTTATCTAACATAAATTTATGTAAAATAAATTTCATTATTAGGGAGGCTTTCATGGATATTTCACAGAAATACACAGAAAGAAAAGAAAACATCTTAAAAGCAACCAACCGAAAAGGGCCTGCTTATGTGCCTGTTCTAGCATTTCCCAGCGGTGGTGTAATTGAATTTGCCAACACAACCTTCAGAGATGTGTTAGACAAGCCAGAGGAATATAAAGAAGCTATGATGAAAGTATGGGAGCATATTTATTGCGATTGCTTCACAAATCAGGGCCTGTGGTACTACCCACATGCTAAGGATGTTTTAGGAGATAATGTACAGAACTTCCTTGGCCCGGACGGATGTTCTTTGGAACATAGACAATATGTGGCAATGACTTCAGACGATTATGACGACTTTATTAAAGACCCTGACAAATTTGTTTCTGACACCCTTGTGAAACGAAGATATCCTCAGCTTTTCACAGACCCAATGGATAAAGTAGTTTCAGTTATGAAGACCCTTGTTGAGGATACCAAAAACTATATATGGGGCGGAGCAAATTTGGAACTTGATGCTTTAGCCGAACAGCGTTACGGCATTGTTTCATTTCTAACTTTTGATTTACCAATGATATTAAACCCAATTGATGAGCTTTTTGACTTTTTCAGAGGCTTCACCGGCAGTGTTACTGATGTGAGAAGACACGCAGACAAAGTTCAGGCTGCACTGGATATTCTTTATGCAAAGAGAAGCTTTAAATACGAAGAAATGCCCTTTACCTTCCCCTATGTACAGCAATGGGCTCACATGCCGGCTTACATGAACAGAAAGCAATTCGAAAAATTTTTCTGGCCCTATGAAAAGGAAATGATTGAAAACATTGCAAAGGGTGGAAATAAGGCATATATCCTCCTTGAAGGGAAATGGCTGCCTATTATGGATTACTTTCGAGATCTTCCCAAGGACAGCACACTTCTTAACGCAGACGATGACGATGTTATTGATATTTCAAAGGCAATCGGTGACTATCAGGTTGTTATAGGTGGAGCAAAGGTTAATAAGCTAAAAATGGGCTCTAAAGAAGAGAACATTGACTACACGAAGAAGGTATTAGACGAGTGTGCGGGAACCGGAGCATTTATTTTCAATAGCGATAAGTGCTGGGTGTGCCCTGGAGATGCAAATGAAAACACAATTGCCGTTTATGAATATGTTCATGAAAACGGAAAGTATTAGGAGGCGGAAGATGGAAAAAGAAAGAACCTTTGAAGATATTATAAACGCTTTAATGGCTGATAAAAACTGGGAAATTCCCGTGGAAGAAAGAGGCATGTATCTTGCAGATTTCGCCTGGACAATAAACGAAATGTGAGGAACTAAAAATGTGTGTTGAAATGTCAAAAGGAAAAAGAGTTCTGTTTTTAATAACAATATTTCTAACAAATATCGCCATTATGGGCGATAACGTAATATATCCAATAATTAACAACTTATATGGCGAGTTCTATGAGCAAATGGGGCTTGTGAATTATGTGGTCTCAGGGCCTTTAATGATTATTTTCATTATGTCCCTGCTAGCCACATCACTTCTTAGGAAAATTTCAAAGAAAACAATGCTTATTATCGGCGGCAGCATATTCGCTTTGTCCACTATATTCGGTGCCGCAATAAACAGTGTAGCATTTATGGCTGTGATGAGAACCTTCACTGGCATAGGGCAGGCTTTGGTTAATGTTGCTGCCATGGCAATGATAGCGGAAGTTTATGTTGATGAAGCAAAACGAGGTTGGGTTATGGGGCTATACAACTCGATTATGGCCGGCATAGGAATGCTTTTCAGCTTAATTTCCGGCGTTCTGGCAACAGTTGACTGGAGAAATTCCTACCGCACATATTGGGTTGCAATTCCAATGGTTATAATGATGATTTTATTTTTGCCATCAATTAAACCTCAAAATCATGAAGATAAAGAAGAAGGTGGTAAGACAAAGGCCCCAAAAGAACCCTTTAGCCTTAGCTTTTGGGTAATAATTGCAGCTGTCGCCCTAGTTACCCTGGCATTTAATATGATGGCTTTCTATGTTTCAGTTTATGTTGCAGAACACAACCTTGGAAATGAAGCTGTGGCCGGTGTTATGAGCTCCTGCATTTCAGGCGGAAGCATGGTTTTTTGCTTGATTTTCGGATGGCTTTATGGGAAATATAGAAAGAACGCATTAATGGTGTGCTGCGGTCTTCTTGCCGTTGCTCTTGCAATGCTGTATTTCATTCCAAATGTTATAGTTACTGCAATTGCATGCGTTATGGTGGGCGGTTCCTATGGAATGACCTTCGCATTCTCATATGCTCATGGTTCAGCAATAGCCCCTGAGGGAAGAGTTGACGATGCAATAGGCATAGCCACAGCATCATACGCCATAAGCGGTTTCCTCTCAACCTATATTTCCACATGGCTCATGGGAATTATGAGTGAAACAGGCTTATTTACTCCCACACTCGTCGTTCCGCTTGCATCTATGATAATTTGCCTTGTGATATATCCAATCATCACAAAGGAAAAAATTGCATAAAGGAGTAAGCAATATGGAAAAACTAACACATATACAACGCATTGAAAATGCTATTGCTTGCAAAAGCGTTGACCGTACTGCTTATCAAAATCTTGACGGCGGCTTAATTGGTAAATGGATATGCGATGAATTCCAAGTTGGCGATATGTATTTGCGTCCAGAGTGGGCTATGGATAAAATAATTGAGGCGGGAAAGAAAATGGGCGGCGACACAGCTCCCGTATATTTCTATGGTCCAATAATGGCAATGGATTTCACCGGGGTATATTACAAAACTCCAGGGAAAGAGCTTCCTTCCGACACCTGTTTTGAAGCAATTGAAACAAATCCATTAAAGGATGAATGCATTGACTTCATCCTAGAAAACGGAGTTCAGGCATATATTGATAAATATGTGGTTCCCAATTGGCCAGAGTGGGCATTTGAAGAAGGTGAGAAGGGCGGAATGTTAGCTGAAACATATGCCCAAAAGTGCATAGAATCAGGTGAAGATTGGTACACAATGCCAATATGCAACTACGGTGGACCTCTATTCTATTCACTCTCCAGAGGATATTTAAAATACTTAAAGGACATGAGAAAATTCCCAGAAAAGGTTAAAAAAATAACTCAAATGTTTAACGACTGGGAGTTGGAAAGCAATAAAGCAATGATGGCTGAAATGGGCGGTCTTCAGTTTATATATCCAGCAGCAGCACGTTTTGACGACAACACAATAAGCCAAGAAAAATTTGACGAATTTGTGTGGCCATACTTTAAACAATTAGCTGATAAGGCAAAGGAAGAAAATTTATATTTTGGAATGCATATAGATGGAGATTTCACCAATAGCATAGGGAAGCATATAAGAGAGCTTCCTCAAGGCAGAACAGTGGTGCAAACCGATGGATTTTCAAATATAGATTCTTGGGCTGATGAAATGGTTAAGAATAAAATATGCTACATGGGAGATATAAAGGCTGCTAACTTTGTTTTAGGAGAACCACAAGAGGTTTATGATAGAATAATACATTTAAAGCGTTTATTTGGGCCAGGACTTATCCTTTACTCAGGCTGTGGCACTCCCTTTAATACCAAATTTGAAAACATTCAGGCATATATTGAAGCAGCCAATACAAATAATTATTAAGGGGTAACAAATGATAGATAAAATAGTAAATTTAATGGCAGAGCTTGAGGATGAAGAACTCTACGAAGAGGTGAAGAAAGAAGTTGCTGCAGGTGCAACCAGCATGCAGATAATTGAATCTCTGCAAAAAGGAATGGAAATCGTTGGAGAGCGTTTTGCCACCAAGGAATATTTCATTGCCGAACTGGCATTTTCAGCCGAAATATTTGAGGAATGCTCCAAGCTTTTGCCCGAAGGCAAGGAAGGGGAAGCTAAATACGGCAACTTTGTTTTAGGCACTGTTTATACTGACCTTCACGACATAGGTAAAAACATAGTTCATTCTGTGTTTAAATGCAACGGCTTTAATGTTATTGACATTGGAATAGACGCAAAACCCGAACAATTTATTGAAGCAATTAAGGAATATGATCCTAAAGTTGTGGGCATGAGTTGCCTTCTCACCACCAGTTTTGACCCAATGAAGGACTGTATAAATCAAATAAGAGAAGCAGGCCTTGACGATGGCAGACTTATTCTCATTGGTGGCACACCAATAGATGAAAACACCTGCAAATATGTTAACGCTGATGAATATGTAAATGATGCTCAAAAAGGGCTTGTGATTGCAAAAAATTTTGTAGAACGAAACATACAGAAATAGAAAAATGCTAATATGGTGCAGGGGGTAGCACAACAAAACCCTTGCACCATATTTTTCGCATAGAACTGAAAGGCGTTCATTATGAAGGTAATAATTTTAGGTGGATTTTTAGGAAGCGGCAAAACCACATTGCTACTTAATCTTGCTGAATACATAACTTTAAAGCACAAAACCTCTCAAACTCCTCTGGTAATAATAGAAAATGAAATCGGTGAAATATCTGTTGATGGCTCATTACTGGGTGAGTATAGAGTAAAAGAATTGTTTTCCGGCTGCATATGCTGCACTTTGGCAGGAGACCTTGCCTCATCTGTGATTGATATAAAAGAAAAATATAACCCAGAATACATAATTATAGAAGCCACCGGCATGGCACATCCTCACAAAATTGCAGCCACAATGAAGGAATATACAAAGGAGAGCATAACCACAATATGTATGGCTGATGTTATAAGATGGGACGAACTCATGGACTGTATGGATGTGTTTATCACAAATCAGCTTAAAGGTGCTGATATTATCTTATTAAATAAATGCGACCTGATTACCCCTGAGAAATCCCATGAGATTGCCCAGGAAATATCTCAAATTAACCCCCAGACAAGAATAAAATGCATTTCAGCTAAGAATGATAATAACATAATGGCAGAGCTGGTACCTTAAATAAAGGCTTCCTTAAAGTAAACGCTTCAACAAGAAGCAATTACCCTATATTTGCCAATTATAAACAATTTATATGATAAGTATGCTTCACACATAAAAAAAATGGCTTTAGTTTTTACCAAAGCCATTTTCGTTAGAATTTGTATATTTATTATTCCTCTTCGTCTATATCAGCATTGTGCCACACATTCTGCACATCGTCGTTATCATCGAACATATCTAACATTCTATTGAACTTCACAATTGCATCAGGGTCTTCCAGTTTTGTGTAAGTTTGAGGAACCATTGCCACCTCAGCTGAAATAAATGTGAGCCCCTTTGATTGAAGAGCATCACACACAGTGAGAAACATGGTAGGATCTGTGGTAATTTCATAGGTGTCCTCGTTTGCCTGCATATCATCGGCACCTGCTTCTATTGCCATGTCCATAATTTCTTCTTCCGAAAGATCTGTTTCCTCGGCATCAATTTCAATCACGCCTTTCTTATCAAACATGAAGGAAACACACCCATTGGTTCCCAAATTTCCGCCAAATTTGTCGAAATAGTGGCGCACATCACCCGCTGTTCTGTTTTTATTATCTGTGAGGGTTTCCACAATCACAGCAATTCCGCCAATTCCATAGCCTTCATAGGTAACTGTTTCCCAATTATTGCCGCCTAACTCGCCGCTGCCCTTCTTAATGGCACGCTCAATATTATCATTAGGCATGTTTTGAGCCTTTGCCCTTGCCACAGCTTCCTTAAGCTTTGCGTTGCTGTTAGGGTCAGCTCCTTCCCTTGCTGCTATAGATATATATTTTGCAAGCTTTGTATATACCTTGCCCTTGATTTCGTCGGCCTTTCCTTTTTTTCTTTTTATGGTGGCCCATTTTGAATGTCCTGACATAATACTACTACTCCTTTTATTTACGCTACTTATTATACTCTTTTTTTATCATTTCCAAATACTCTTTGAATTTCTTTTCGTATCCTTCCTCAGTGGGAATATAGTATACTGCATCCTTTAGCTCATTGGGAAGATATTGCTGTTTTACATAGTGATGCTCATAATCGTGTGGATATTTATACCCAACGCCAACACCACTTATTTTCTGCCCCTCAAACACAGCATTTCTTAAATGCATTGGTATTTCAGCAGTCGGTTTGTTTTTTATATCAGCCATCGCCCTGGCAATAGCGAGATATGAAGCATTGCTTTTAGGTGCACAGGCAAGGTATGTGGCACCCTGCGCAAGATTAATCCTGCACTCCGGCATGCCTATAATCTCCACTGCTCTAAACACATTAAGAGCCACCTCAAGGGCCTGCGGATCAGCATTAGAAACATCCTCAGAAGCGAATATTACCATTCTTCTTGCTATGAATTTTGGATCTTCGCCGCAATAAAGCATTTTTGCCATATAATAAAGCGCCGCATCCGGACAGGAACCCCTTAAGCTTTTAATAAAAGCACTTATGGTGTCGTAATGGCCGCCTGAAGTTTTATCATAATTTATAGCTCGCTTTTGTATGCACTCCTCAGCCACTTCAAGGGTGATGTTAATTTTACCTTCCTTATCCTTAGGGGTGGTTAAAAAAGCAAGTTCCAACGCATTTAAAGCCGTGCGGCAGTCACCATTTGCAACATTTGCCCAATGCTCCAATGCCTCACTATCTATTTGAATATCATACTTTCCAAGCCCCTTTTTCTTATCTGATAAGGCATTCTCTATTACTTTTCTTATGTGTTTAGCTGAAAGCTTTCTAAGTTCAAATATTGTTGAGCGAGAAATAAGAGCAGAATTAATTTCAAAATATGGATTTTCCGTAGTAGCTCCTATTAAAATTATAGTTCCGTTTTCCACTGAGGGTAAAAGGGCATCTTGCTGAGATTTATTGAAACGGTGTATTTCATCAATAAAAACTATGGTCCTTTTAGAAAACATTCCCAAATCATCGGAGGCACACTTTATTACCTCCTTTATATCAGCCACACCACTGGTGACAGCATTTAATTCTTTAAAATTGCTTTGCGTTGTAGCAGCAATTATTTTTGCTAAAGTGGTTTTACCGCTCCCCGGAGGACCATACAAAATTATTGAGCTTAACTTATCTGCCTTAATCATGCGGTAAAGAAGCTTACCCTGTGATGCAATATGCTCCTGTCCTGTGAATTCGTCAAGGGTTGTGGGGCGCATTCTTTCCGCCAATGGAGCAGATTTACTTAGCTCCTGCTGCTTTGTTAAGTCGAAAAAACTATTCGTCATTACCTTTATTTCCAATGCTTAATTTATTTTCAGTGCCATTAATTATTCTCTTTATGTTGTCCAAATGGCGCCATACACAAAGCACAGCCAATATAGCTATGGTTATGCACTCATACATAGGGTGTTTTGTTACCACAACCAAAATTGCGGCTGAAACTATAGCTCCAACCGTCCCCGCGGAAACAATTTTTGTTATGGCAACAACCAAAATTGCACCCACTAAAGCACAAAGCGCAATTACCGGGGCGATGGCCAATCCAACTCCAAATGTGGTTGCAACACCCTTTCCGCCGCGATATTGTGTAAATACAGGCCAATTATGACCGCATACCACTGCAACGGCACAAAGAGAAACCGCAAGATAATAAAATTCACCCTGATTTAGCAACTCAGCAAGCTTTACCGCACAAAATCCCTTAAGACAGTCAAAGCTAAACACTAAAAATGCCGGTTTAACACCATATACCCTCAAAACGTTGGTACTTCCCGCATTTCCGCTACCATAACTTCGTATATCAGTGTGTTTAATTGATTTAGAATATATAAGCGCTGCATTAGCGCACCCTAACAGATATGAAAGCAAAACGCTTAAAATAAGATAAAATACATCCATCACATATTACCCCCGTAAATGGAAAAAACAATTTATATTTATTTGATTATTATATCACAGTTTTACATTACGAGAAAACACAAGCTACGATGCATATTTTAGCAAAGGTAAAGCTCTTTAAGCAAACAAGGCCGTGAATCTTTTTCACGACCTTGATGCTTCAAAATTTTCAGTTTGTAACTATTTAGCTTTCAGTTCGTTTGATGCAAAATAGTCTTTTTTCATTCTTATTACCTGTCCGCTTAAAATTAGCAAACCAATAATGTTTGGAATGGCCAAAAATCCGTTTACAGTGTCTGCAATATTCCAAACAAGCTCTATCTCATTGAAAGCACCTATAACAATAAATATCAGCCATAGAACTCGCACAACATATTTACTGTTTGTGCCAAACAGATATGCTGCACTCTGTTCACAAACATAACTGGTGGAAATAAGGCATGTAAAACCAAACAAAATTGCAGAAATCAAAACCATCCAACCGCCTATGCTGCTTCCCAAAAGGGCCTCAAAGGCATTCATTGTGAGGGCAGCTCCATCAACACCTGATGTCCATAGTCCCGACATAACAATCACAATTCCTGTGATGCTGTTCACAACCATTGTATCAAGGAATATGTCAGTTGGAGCCCACAATGCCTGCTGCACAGGGTTATCCACCTTAGCACTGGAATGAGTTACAGCTGCAGAGCCTAAACCTGCTTCATTGGAATACATTCCTCTTGCCATGCCGTAACGCATAATTTGCGACACAGTTGCACCTGCAAATCCGCCTGCAGCCGCCTTTGTGGTGAAGGCAGAACCGAATATTTCTACTAAAGCGCTGGGTAAAAGCTTTATATTGGCAATAATAACAATTAATCCACTGGCAATATATATAATTCCCATAACTGGGGTAATTAATTCGCATGCATGACCAAGTCTTTTAATGCCACCGAATATTATAATGCCCACTATAGCCACCAACGCAACAGCAATAATTACGGTTGTTAAACTTGTGCCGTTTGCAAGAGGGTGCGCACCAACTTTTTCAGTGATAACATTCACAATTGTGTTTGTATCCACCATGGAAACGGTGCCAAAATAAGAAAGCACTGCTGCAAGGCAATAAAACACAGCCAAGAATTTACCAATATGCTTATTTTTTATGCCCTTGCTAAGAAAATGCATAGGTCCGCCGGAATAGGTTCCATCGGACTTTTTAATTCTGTATTTGAGCCCCAGGGAAATTTCTGCAAATTTTGTTCCCATTCCAAAAAAGCCTGCAATCCACATCCAGAAGAGAGCGCCCGGTCCGCCGGAAGCCACAGCAGTTGCAACACCGGCAATATTTCCTGAGCCAACTATTCCTGCAAGACCAACTAAAGCTGCCTGACCCGAGGAAATATCTCCATTTCCTTCGGAATCCTTAAACATTTTCTTAATTGTGTTTTCCCAAATAAACTTAAGCTTCGTTACCTGGAAAAATCCAAGTCTAACCGTGAAATACAACCCAGCTCCCATAAGAAGAATCATCATAGGAGGACCCCATATAAAGTCATTTATGATGTCGTTATACTTGGAGATGATGTCGGTAATATTCATAAATAATTTATTCCTTCCATAAAATCATATAAAGGTATATTACACTATTATGGCTCTCATGTCAAATGTTTATTCTAATGTTGTTCTAATGATACCAAAACAAAAGGCACGCTGAAAAAAATCCAGCATGCCAATTTCAACGTTACAAACAGCAGATTCAGCCATAATCAAAGCCTAAACATTAAATCTGAAATAAACCACATCGCCATCTTCTATGACATAATCTTTCCCTTCAATGCGGGTATAGGCCAGCTCCTTTGCCTTAACCTCACTTCCGGCCTCCAGAAGCTTTTCATATTTTGTAACCTCGGCGCGAATGAAGCCTCGCTCAAAATCGCTGTGTATTTTTCCTGCAGCTTGAGGGGCTTTAGTCCCCTTTTCAATTTGCCAAGCCTTACATTCCTTTTTGCCAGCTGTGAAGTACACAATTAGGTTAAGAAGGTCATAGCCGCATTTTATTACCCTTTGTATGCCTGAAGTTTCAAGGCCAAGCTCCTCTAGGAACATCTGTTTTTCCTCGTTATCAAGCTGGGCAATTTCAGCTTCAATTTTAGCTGAAATTACTATAACTTCAGCTTTAGGGTAATTCAGCTTAACATATTCCTCCAGCCTCTTAGTGTATTCATTTCCAGATGCAGCATCATCCTCAGAAACATTTGCAGCATACATTATTTTTTTTGTGGTTAATAAATCCTGAGAGAGTAGAATCTCCTTTTCATCCTTATTAAATTCATCCACATCAATAAATTTGCCGCTCTCTAAAATTTCCTGAGCCTGCTTCAGCACATCATAAATTGCTTTATCCTCTTTATTCCCGTGCATGGCATTTTTCTCCACGCCCTTGATTCTTTTTTCAAGAATTTCCAAATCAGAGAATATAAGCTCATAATTTATAGTCTCCACATCTCTAACGGGGTCCACGCTGCCGTCCACATGGGTGATGTTTCCATCATCAAAGCAACGCACCACCTCCATTATGGCATTCACATTTCTAATATGAGAAAGAAACTTATTCCCAAGTCCCTCTCCCTTACCGGCATTTTTCACAATGCCGGCTATGTCCACAAATTCCACTGTTGTGGGCACTTCCTTGAGGGTGTCATACATTTCGCTTAGGTTATCAAGCCTCTCGTCTGGCACAGGCACAACCCCCACATTCGGGTCTATGGTGCAAAATGGGTAGTTTTCCGCATCAACCCCTGAGCATGTCAGAGCATTGAATAATGTGCTTTTCCCAACATTCGGCAACCCAACAATTCCGATTTTCATTTGCTATTTTCCACCTTAATTTTATTGCCCTACAATTATACATTTATAAAGGGCATTAAGCAAATCTTAGTATTAAAAATATGAAAAAGGCTTCGTAGCATTTCTCTACTCCAAAAAAAT
>CAVEWD010000015.1:0-13042 GCA_963619195.1 bacterium
TTTTTATTCCGCTCGCCCAGGTGAAGGGCTCATCGGGGCTAAAGAAAACCGCCTTAATTGAAAGTAAATCCTTGGCTATTGATTTTTGCATTGAAATATCCTCCATTATTTTATCCAATAAAATCCTTCACACAGCGTCTATATGCCTCAACGGGATCCTCAGCTGAGGTTATTGAACGCCCCACAACAATATAGTCAGATCCAAGCTCCTTGGCTTTTGCCGGAGTAGTTACCCTCTGCTGGTCGCCTGAGCTTTCCTCGGCAAATCGTATGCCCGGAGTTACGCTTAAAAAGGTTTCTCCACAGGCCTCATGAATTTTTTTTGCTTCAAGGGCGGAACAAACAACGCCATCGAGCCCCGCTTGTTTTGCATTAAGAGCATACTGCACCACCACATCCTCTAAGGGACGATCTATGAGAAGCTCCTTTTGCATTCTATTTTGATCTATTGATGTGAGCTGCGTTACTGCAATAAGCAGAGGCCTTTGACCATTTGGCTTTGTTAAGCCCTCTATGGCAGCTCTCATCATATCTAAGCCGCCCGCCGCATGAAGATTGCATAAATCAACATCTAACCCGGAAAGAACTGACATTGCTTTTTTTACGGTGTTTGGGATATCATGAAGCTTAAGATCTAAAAAGATTTTATGGCCTCTTTGTTTTATTTCGCGCACCATTTGCGGTCCAGCTGAGTAAAAAAGCTCCATACCCACCTTCACAAAGGGTTTTTCGTTCTCAAACTTATCTAAAAACTCAAAGCACTTTTCAGCATTTTGAAAATCACACGCTATGATTACATCCTTACCCATTCTACAAAGCTCCTTTTATTATTTCATTAAGATTTTTTATGTTATATTTATCCATCACAGAGGGTAAATTTTCAATTATATTCTTACAGGCATAGGGCTCCACAAGGTTTGCCGCGCCGACCTCGACTGCTGTTGCCCCTGCAAGCATCATTTCTATAACATTTTCAGCGCTTGAAACGCCGCCAACGCCGACAATTGGTATATTTACAGCCTTTGCAGTTTGATAAACCATTCTCACAGCCACCGGGAATATGGCGCATCCTGAAAGGCCTCCCGTTACATTGGCAAGAAGAGGCTTACGCCCTGCAATATCAATTCTCATTGCCATAAGCGTGTTAATAAGGCTTATGGCATCAGCACCTTCATCCTCACAGGCCTTGGCAATCTCTGTTATATCTGAAACATTAGGCGAAAGCTTCATTATGATGGGCTTTGTTGTGACCTTTTTTACCTCTTTTGTAACCTTTGCCGCCAGTTTTGGGTCAGTGCCAAAGCTCATGCCACCGCCATGGACATTCGGGCAGCTTATATTAACCTCAATCCACCCGACTTGCGCTTCATTATTTAGCTTTTCGCAAACATAAACATACTCATCCACAGAAAAACCACTGACATTAGCCATGACAGGTTTATTAAAACATTTTTTCAATTTAGGCAGTTCATGGCTTATAACCCCTTCCACGCCGGGGTTTTGCAGTCCAACCGAATTTAACATTCCGCTTGGAGTCTCGGCAATACGCGGTGTAGCATTGCCAAATCGTGCATCCTTAGTGGTGCCCTTAAAGGAGAATGTGCCTAAAATATTAATGTCATAATACTCACTGAACTCGTAACCGTAGCCAAAGGTTCCTGATGCCGGTATTACAGGGTTATCCAGCTTAATACCGCACAAATCAACACTTAGTCTTCCCATATGATATCCTCCTTTTTCATAACTGGCCCTTCCTTGCAAATTCTTTTATATCCTGTTATGGTTTTGCAGGAGCACCCCATGCAAGCACCAAAGCCGCAGCCCATTCTTCGCTCGAAACTCAATTCTCCTGATGAGCTTGAGGCAAAATAAACAGCCTTAAGCATGGGCTCCGGACCGCAAGCATAGAAATAATCATATTTAACTTTTCCCATTGCCTCGGTAACAAAGCCCTTTAGCCCATACGAGCCATCAAAGGTTGTAACAATGGTTTTAGCTCCTAATTTATTGAACTCATCCTCAAAGAAAATTTCACTTTTTTTATTAAAGCCCAGAATTGCCGTAACAGATTTTCCGCTTTTTAAAAGGCTTTTGGCAAGATAATAAAGCGGAGGCACGCCAACTCCACCTCCAATTAAAAGGTTATTTTCACCGCTGGAAGATATATCGTAGCCATTTCCCAAGCCGGACAAAATATCTAGGGAATCACCTTTTACCATATTTTGCATCAGTGCCGTTCCACTGCCTACAACCTTATAAATTATGGTGAGTTTACCATGGGTTACATCGCACACGGAAATTGGCCTTCTAAGATAAAAGCCCTCCAATTTAATGTTTACAAATGTTCCGGGTTTGGTGATTTCTAAGGTGTCACCACAAAGCTCCATTAACATTACATTTTCAGCTATTTGCTCATTTTTCTCTATTGTAAAAATTCCCTGTTTCATATCTCCTCCGCCTTGTAAGCAACCTTTCCGTTTGCTACAGTGAGAATGCACTCACCAAACACCTTCCAACCCTCAAAGGGTGTGCTTTTACCCATGGATATGAAATCACACGGGTTGATGGTGTATTCCTTTGAAAGATCAAACACTGTGTAGTTATTGCAAAATTCACTTTTTATGCCAAACCTTCGGGCAGGATTATAGCTCATGAGCTCTATTAGCTTTCCTAAGGTTATCTTTGCTGTTTTTACAAGGTATGTGTAAAGCAAAGGAAAGGCAGTTTCAAGCCCCACAACCCCCATTAAGCTGTCCTTAAGACCTTTATTTTTTTCCTCTTCAGAATGCGGGGCATGATCGGTTATTATCATATCTATTGTGCCATCTAATATGCCCTCAAGCAGAGCGTCTCTATCTGACACATCGCGTATGGGTGGATTCATTTTGAAACGCCCATCCTCCTTCAGAAGGCTGTCATCCAACAAAAGGTAGTGGGGTGCTGTTTCGCAGCTGATATTAAGACCTTCTTTTTTAGCCTGCCTTATAAGCTCTACACTTTCCTTTGTTGAAACATGGCAAACATGGTAAGCACACCCCGTTTCTCTCACTAGATTAATATCTCTCTCAACTTGTTTCCACTCTGACTCCGAACAAATTCCTTTATGTCCGTGAGCCTTTGCATATTTTCCATCGTGAATATAACCGCCATTAAGAAGGCTATTATCCTCGCAATGGGCCACAATCATTTTGCCAAGCTGCTTTGCACGAAGCATTGCTTGCTTCATTATCTGAGGGCTTTGAACCCCCTTTCCATCATCGGAAAAGGCCACCACATAATCTGAGAGCTCCTCCATTTCAGAAAGTTCACATCCGGCCTCTGACTTTGTGATGGTGGCATAAGTAAGAACACAAACAGATGCGTCGCGTTTTATTATATCCTGTTCCTTTTTAAGATTTGAAAGACAATCCGGGGAAGGTGACAGATTTGGCATTGCACAAACGCAAGAGTAGCCTCCATGAGCAGCAGCGCGACTGCCCGTTGCTATTGTTTCCTTATAAGAAAACCCCGGCTCACGCAAATGCACATGCACATCCACAAAACCGGGGAAAATAACATATTTACTTTCAGGAGGAACAATAAAAGAGCCATCTTCAAAAACAACAGCATTATCTTTTATTTTCTCAAGCTCATTTGACTGCATACCGCAAAAATCAAAACTATTTTTATTCATTGCACCCACCTAACAAAAAAGTTGCTTCCCGCCAAAGAAAGCAACATAGTGCACAAAACCCGAAAAAATAATCGGAACGTATGATATCTTTGGCGGCCTCACTGGACCAACTTAAAAAATTTTATTAAGTTTATCACACATTTGTCTGTTTTGTCAATATTATGCAGCATAAAACATAAAAACCTTTATGTAAAAAATAAATCCCGCAAAATGGGATTTAAAAATACTAAATTCAGGCATAAAAATGGCGCCCCAACAAGGACTCGAACCTTGGACCTAACGGTTAACAGCCGTGCGCTCTACCGACTGAGCTATTGAGGCGCTACAAGTGTTTATTATACTCATTATTTTTTTATTGTCAATAAAATATTATCTTTTTTTAAATTTTTTTAAGCAATAAATTCCGCACTGCTTTTAATAAAATTATTGACATTAAAATATTAATGTGTTATCATATTTGATGTTCGGAATTTCCGAATTAAATATGTCGGTGGGATTGGCTTAGCTGGTTAAAGCGTCGGATTGTGGTTCCGAAGACCGAGGGTTCGAATCCCTCATTCCACCCCATACATTCATATTTCGCAGGGGTATCGCCAAGCGGTAAGGCAACGGACTCTGACTCCGTCATCTCTGAGGTTCGAATCCTCATACCCCTGCCATAAGGTAATTTATAAGGAGCTTATGTAAAAGCTCCTTTTTCTTATAATGAACGCAAATCCTCTAAAAGTTCGGTTTTAGACTCGGTTTTATTATCCTTTTCCTTCACAATTCTAGCTGGACAGCCAGCCACAACAACATTTTCAGGCACATCCTGCGTGACAATAGCTCCGGCAGCCACCACTGCGCCATTTCCTATTTTCACGCCCTCTAAAACCACAGCATTTGCTCCGATTAAAACATTATCACCCAATGTTACCGGCTGCGCACTGGGGGGCTCCAAAACACCGGCAAGAACGGCGCCTGCGCCTACATGGCAGTTTTTACCCACAAAAGCTCTGGCTCCAAGAACAGCACCCATATCGATCATGCTACCCTCCCCTACAACAGCGCCCAGGTTTATAACCGCACCCATCATTATTACAGCGTTATTTTCAATGATTGCACCCTCTCTTATAAAGGCGCCTGGCTCGATTCTGGCATTTATGTTTCTGCTATCAAGCAAGGGCACAGCAGAATTTCTTCTGTCAAATTCAATTCTATGCTGGCTTACCTTCTCACCAAGCCTTTGAATAAGGCCTTCAGCTTCAGCGTTTTCACAAAACACCACATAGGAGTCGCCTGCGCCATAAAACTCTGCACCCTCAAGATCGCAAGGTTCAATATTACCCTTAATATATAATTTTACCGGAGTTTTTTTCTTAGAATCCTTGAGGAATCTGGCTAAATCATAGGGATTTGTGAAATCGTATTTATTTTCCATTTATCATACCGTCCATATCATATAATCCTTTTTCTTTTTCGGAAATATACCTAACTGCCTTAAGAGCACCCAGGGCAAAAACCCGCTTACTTAAAGCTGAATGTTTAATTGAAATAATTTCTCCTTCAGAAATAAACATAACCTCATGCTCTCCGCAAATTCCTCCGCCGCGCACAGAATGCATGCCTATATCATTTTTCTTTCGCTTACCATCTGAGGGAGCTCTGCCATACACCACATTGGGTTCATAGGGCAAGCTTTCACTAACAGATTCAAGGAGCATATTTGCCGTTCCGCTGGGAGCATCTGCCTTTTTATTATGGTGCATTTCCACAATTTCAATGTCGTAGCCATCTCCCAGGAGTGAGGCTGCGCTAGCAGCAAGATTTTTTATAACACTTATGCCCAAGGAGAAATTTGAGGTGCGAAATATCGGAATTTCTTTTGAAGCACATTTTATTTTTTCCTCGCTTTCCTCTGTTATTCCTGTAACAGCGCTAACCAAAGGCTTTTTTTGAGTTAAACACCAGGAGGTGATTGAATCGGTTACTGAGTTGTGGGAAAAATCTAAAACCACATCCACATCGTCTGAGGGAATTTCATTAATATCTGAATAAACCCTTAGGCCACCCACTTCACAATTTTCAATATCAAAGCCATATTTTATTTGCAAATCATCAAAATCGGCGGCACATTCTATAACATTTTTGCCCATGGCACCCAAGGCGCCGCATAAAAGTATTCTTAATTTATTCATATAAGCCTCGAATTACTTAATTAAGCCATATTTTGCCAGGGCATTTTCAACCCTTTTTCTTTTTTCCCCGGCAAGCTCCACCAAAGGCAGGCGCATAGGGCCAACATTTAAGCCCATTATATTCATGGCTGTTTTAATGGGTATGGGGTTACATTCACAGAACATTGCATCGTGAAGATCCAAAAGCTCAAATTGCTTTTGTCTTGCCAAAGCAAGGTTTCCATTGAAGAATTCTCTTGTAAGCTCGCAAAAAACTGAAGGCACAATGTTCGAACAGGTGCTTATAACGCCATCGCCTCCAACGCAGAGAACTGCCAGAGTTTGGTCATCATTGCCGGAATACACTCTGATATCTTCAGGCTTTTTGGCACAAAGCCTTGTTATTTGAGATATATTTCCGCTGGCCTCCTTAAAGCCCTTCACATTTTCTATTTCACAAAGCCTTAGCATAAGCTCCACAGAAAGGTTTCTTCCTGTGCGTGAGGGCACATTATAAACTATTATTGGCTTATCCACAGTGTCGCTCACAGCTTTGTAGTGGGAATATATTCCATCATCACTGGATTTATTGTAGTAGGGATTATTAATAAGGAAGCCATCTGCCCCTGCCTTCTGAGCCACCTCACAAAGCTTTATGCACATGGCGGTGTCATTGGTGCCGCACCCTGCAATGATAGGAACTCTTCCGGCAGCCTGCTGAGTGCCTTCCTCAATTATTTTTTGTTTTTCCTCAATTGAAATGGTTGGAGCCTCGCCTGTGGTTCCTAAAAGAATAATGGCATCCACACCTGCCTGAATTTGCCAATCTATCATTTCTCTGAGTTTGTCATAATTTATGCCGCTCTCGGTCATGGGGGTTACAAGAGCGGTCCCAACGCCTTTAAATAACACTTAAACACCTCCAAAAGGATATTTCAAGATGATTATATCACAGCTTTAAAGTGTTTTTTAAAAGTATATTCATATTAGAAATATTTTTGAAAAAGTATTGTCACACGCCCCCTTTTAATATATCCTTTCATATGGTGTTTGATGAAAGTAAAATCCCACACCAAATGCCACGCACCGTATTTGGCGGCAAACAAAGGAGATTTAAAAATGGATATAGATAAACTAAGCATAAAAAAGGTTTTAGGGCTTCTTGAGGCTGAAGGGCTTGTGGTGGAAGAAAGTCCCAAAGCAAGGGAGCTTTCGGCAGATTTCTTTTGCTATGACTCAAGGCAAATAAAAGACAACACCCTGTTTATATGCAAAGGAGCAATGTTCAAAAGAGAATACATAGATGATGCCCCCGCAAAGGGAATGATTTGCTACATTTCCGAAAATCGTTATGATGGAGTTCAAAGTGAATACATAATAGTAAATGACATAAGAAAGGCCTTTGCCATTGTGTCTGAGCTTTATTTTAACTATGAGGACAATAAACCCGAAATATGCGCTTTTGTGGGCACAAAGGGGAAAACCACATCAGTTTATTTTCTTAAGTCCATTCTTGAGAAAACCGGCGAGAACTATGCATTTTCCACCACGGTTGAAATGAGTGATGGAATAAACCTTGCCCTTTCCAAGCTCACCACCCCTGAAAGCTATGATTTGCATAAACTGATATGTTCAGCAAAGGCAAACGGCTGCAAGAGGATGGTTATGGAGGTGTCCTCCATGGCATATAAGGTAAAAAGGGTTTATAACATGAAATTCAGGTATGGCGCGTTTACAAACATATCCCCCGACCATATTGGAGTAAAGGAGCACCCCACCTTTGAAGACTACCTTGCCTGCAAGGTGGGCATATTAAAAATGTGCGAAGAGGTGTGCGTAAATAAGGATGACCCATACGCAGAGCACATAATCAATGAGCTAAAGGGCAATTCCAAGGTTATTACATACTCACTGAATGATGAGACGGCCGATGTTTTTGTTAAGAACATCGAAAGAGGCGAAAGCGGCAAAATAATTACAATACAAACTCCTAAAACAAAATTTGATATATATATGCATATGGCAGGGGACTATAATGTTTCAAACGCCCTTTGCGCTGTGTGCTGCGCATATATGATGGGAATAGAAACAGAATATATTAAAAAGGGTTTTGAAAATGTTAAAGTGCCGGGAAGAATGGACAAAATTACCTACAATGGCTACACGGTGATTTCGGACTATGCCCACAACACAGTGAGCATGAACTGTGCGTTGAAGGCCCTTAAAGAAGACTACCCGGATAAAAACATAAAGGTGCTTTTTGGAGCCTCATATAAGGTGGAAAAAAGGCGGGAGGATTTAGCCACAGAGGCGGCAAAATTTGCGAAATATGTTTATGTGACCAGCGACAACCCCTCCTTTGAGGACCCAATGGTGATTGCACAGCAGATAAAGGGATTTTTGGACAAATTTAATTGTCCCTGCGAAATCATTACCGACAGAAAAGAGGCTGTAACAAAGGCCGTCAAAGATATGACGAAGGATGACATACTCCTTATGACGGGCAAAGGGCGTGAGCAATACCAGATAATAAAGGGTGAAAATGTATTTTACGAGGGAGATTTAGAAACCGCAGAAGAAGCATTGAAGCTTTATAAATAACAGAAAATCGGCGTTTCCTTAATGAGAAATGCCGATTTTGTTTTTACTTAACAACGCCGTTATAAATATTGTTATTCAGCCAAAAACTCGTATTCAATTTCGCCCATGAAGTATGTGGCAAGGCCTGTGCAGTTGCCCTTTTCATCAAATATAAGGTCATAATCATCATAGTAGCTGCCGTAGTCAAGCTTTATCTGGGTTGCATTAAGAATGTCCCATGTGCCCTCATATTCATCGCCCTCATAAACTTCGTTAAATGTGCCATCTTCATTTAACTGAATAGATTCATCTGGATAGGCCTGATTTATGAATTTTCTTCCGGCAACATATGCCTTCATTTCAGCAACATTTCCTCTGGCATACCATGTTTCGCCGACATAGTCATAGGCTGTGCAGACATCGTAGAAAACTATATCCGCCGCCAATTCGCTGTTGGAATCGTAATATTTAAGGTGTTCATCCTCAACCTCCGGGCTGAATGAATCTAGTTCATTGCCATCCTTATCAACAAAGGTCAAAACAAAACCGGAAGAGCCATAAGTGAAGAAAATATAACCATTTCCTTCTTCACCGTTAGGATACCATTCATCGCTGGTTTTGTCGCCTTCTCTAACCATGCCGGGGTCAATTTCATCTACCTTCACATTTGCCGCAGGCTCAAGCTTTGAATAGTCCATTCCGCTATCTCCTCCGCAGGAGGCAAAACCTACTAAGATGCATACACACAATAGAATTGCAATTATCTTTTTCATTTTTTCCTCTTATTAATTATATTTTAAAATTTTCCGCCGCCTCCGCCGTGG
Organism: bacterium; assembly: GCA_963619195.1. GTDB lineage: Bacteria > Bacillota > Clostridia > Eubacteriales > Anaerofustaceae > RUG14186. The sequence continues at coordinate 9,234 of CAVEWD010000015.1, forward strand.
CTTGAACCTGACGAAGAAATATGCGTGCTAGAGCCGCCACCCGACGAACCGCCGCTGTCTTTGGGCTTTGCGGTTCTGAAAACCTGTTTATTGCGGAAAATATCGCGACGGTCTGTTATTTGCATGCTTCCGCTGCGTATATATTCCGCAGCTGTGTTATTCATGCTCACAGATTTAAGCTGGCTGTATAAGATGGTTACCACCACAGCCCCTGCCACCAAGCCGATTACGGCGGCAATGCCTAATTTTTTCAGAAAATCAAACTGCCCCTTCGGGAGATTTCCACCATCATAGGGGGAGCCTGATTTTGCCTGGGTGATGTAATCATCACACTGATTTGCGAATATACTAAAGGCCTTAAGATAATCCCCGCTGCTTAAATAGGGCACAAACATATCCGACATTGCGTCAAGCCCGGCATCGGTAACCGAGATTATGCCATAGCCGCAAGTGGAAACCCACCAGTCGCGGTCTTCCATGCTGACCAAAAGAAGAATTCCATCCCTTGATGAACCCATTCCATAGCCGCAGTAATCGTAGATATCATCAGCATAGGCCATGGCAGAATATCCCTCCAAGGTGCTGGTGGTGATAACCACCACATCAACTTGCTGACGCTCACTTATTTCATCTAAAAGGCTTAGAAGCTTTCCCTCCTCGGAATCTGAAAGAAGCTCTCCTTCGTCCACAAGTCTGGGCATAAGTCTTTCGCTTGGTATTTCATCGGTGCCATAAAACTGAGTTGACTGCGATGGTGCCAAATTTGGGTAGAAGTCTGCCAGCATTGTGCTGATTTTTTCAAGGTAGAGCCCCACAAGCTCGGAGTATGTGTTGGCATTTATGGAATAGTTCCAAATTTCCTCGTCAGTGCCGGCAAAGTAAATTTGAGCATCCCCGGAAAAATATATATACCACTCATCATCCGTAACTAAAAGCATTATTCCGTTTGTGTTGCCATAGGAGGAGGTATATTCGTTCTCCGCATAGGAAACAGTGCCTAAATCTCCAGGGTTATTTATCATAAGAAAACACACATTGTAGTTATATGTGTTGTAAATGTCCTGAGCCTTTTTATTATTGTCGTACAGATCATCATCGCTTATAACACCGGTTTCATCAGCTATGTAAACCATATACACTTCATCATTCGCCATGACAGCCCCCGAAAACGCCACTATGAGAGCCACGGCAAGAATTATTGAAAATATTTTTTTCATTTCACCGCACCTCCTTACAACATCCATAAAAGATACATAACCGCATAGGCTGCCGCCATAACACCTGCGCAAGTTCCCAAAAACCACTTAACCGCAGCCGATTTATCCGCAGGGAGATCCCCCACAAATTTGCCGGTTTGGCCGTTCATGGCAAAGACGTATTTCTTCCCCTGCCATGTGGTGTTAAGAAGCCACACAGGGTAGAGGGCGTACTTCGCTTTAGTGTCATAAAGCCGTATGTTCGAGCTTGTTGGCATAACCGAATCATAGCCGATAACCGTGCTTTGAAGAGCCCGCTCTGTGCTGGCTCTAACCCTTGCGTTAGCCCTGGCAGCACAATCTTGGGAGGCAACATCATATTTATCCGCAAAATATCCCGCAAGATATGCCGTTTGAAAGTCCACAGCCTGAGAAAAATCGAATGGCTCAATTGATTCCATAAGCTCATCAGCCATTTTAGTTGAGCCATCCACAGGGATGTTATCAAAAACAAGGCTGCCTTCGCGCATAACATCAAAGTAGCTGGTTTCGGTGTAGTTGTAGTCGCGGTCAGACCAATGCCTCACTCTGGTGGCCTGATACATAATGCGGGCATTTGCTCCAGCATCAAACAGCCAGAAAGGCACATATATGCCCTTTATTTCATCAATATGATTTTGGGATTTAAACACCCTTGGAAGCAGTCTTTTGCCCTTTAGGTGGTTTGATAAAGCCTCTTTGGCAGCTTTTTTATCCAGCTTAAAGGGAATGACATAATCGGGCTTAAGCATTCCGGAAAACTGCTGGGTCATAACCACAGGGTTGTCGCAAAACGGGCATTTTGTGGCTGCCATTGCAGCATCTCCCACAATTTCGCCTCCACAGGAGTGGCACACATAGGAACACAGCCCCGAGGCTTCATCCAGGCTAAGAGTTTCCGCTGCGCTCATATCCCAGGAGCCTTCAAGGGGCACCTCATTGGGAGCTTTATTTAATTCCTCGTCCTTTGCTGCAAGCTCATCCATGCTGTATTCGGAGTCGCAATAGGGGCATTTCATTTTCTGGATAGCTGTGTTAAACTCCAGAGCACCGCCGCAGGCAGGACATTTATATTCAATTAAATCTGCCATCAGATATTCTCCTTATTTCACATCATTGGCATTATGGGAATAAGCATAGCCAAATTTTCAAGTAAGGCCCATGCTTATTCTCCTTTTGCTGTTTTATTCAGGCTTTTTGGCTCCGCAATTTGCGCAGAAGTTGCCTTTATTAACCGTTCCGCAGCTGCAGCTCCATTCATCCAAAACAGGCTTTTTAGCTCCGCAGTTCGCACAGAAATTGCCGGTGTTTACCGCTCCGCAAGAGCAGCTCCAGGAGTTATTTTCTGGCTTTTTAGCCCCGCACTGAGGGCAGAAGTTGCCTGTGGCAGTGGCGCCGCAAGAGCAAACCCAGCCACCATTTGCCCCCTGAGGCTGAGCGGATTGCTGGCCCATGGCATAAAGATTTTGCGCATTCATTCCACCTGCATTTGAGGCCATATTCATGCCCATAAAGCCTGTCATTGCGCCACCTTCGTTTGACGCGGCTGCCTTCATGGCATCGGCTTGGGCTCCAACCAAAGTGGCAGCGGCCATGGTGGGGTCACGAAGAATTGCCGCATGCTGAGCCTGCTTGATCATTTCCGCATCTTCCTCAGGAAGGGTTACTGAGCCAAGAGCCACATTTACAACCTTAAGGCCCCTAAGCTCGCCCCATTTCTTGGATAAAACCTCATTAAGAGCCACCTCTAAGTCTGTGTTGTGGGCAACAATTTGATTCGGACGAAGCTCCATATCTGAAAGCTTGGCAAAAGCCGGCTGCAAAGCGCTGATAAATTCAGTTTTAAGCTGGCTGTCTAATTCATCTTTGGTATATTCATTTTCCACATTTCCGCATACATTGGTGTAGAACAAAAGCGGATCTGCGATTCTGTAGGAATAAACTCCTGAACATCTCACGGACACATCCACATCAAGACCGATTTTTGAATCCACCACGCGGAATGGAATTGGGTTTGGGGTTCCGAATTTATTATCAACAAGCTCCTTTGTGTTGAAGTAATAAATTCTTTGGTCCTTAGCGGGCTCTGCGCCGGTTACAAAACGTTTTTTGAAGGTTTCGAAGGTGTTTCTGAGCCCTTCGCTTAAGTCTCCATCAAACAAGGAGGGTTCTGTGGAGGCATCGTAGGTGTATTCACCCGGCTGAGCACAAACTTCCACAATTTTACCCTGCTCCACAATAATCATGCACTGACCGTCGGCAACGGCAATTCCTGAGCCTGAGGTGATGATGTTGTCGCTTCCTGCTGTATTGGCGGAATATCCGCTATTACGCCTTTGGCCCTTTTTCACCATTACATTTTTGTCCATGGCTTCGCAATAGAAAAAATCTTTATATTGCTCCGCCAAAGTTTCTGCTGCAGCGCCTATGGCTGCCATGATAAGACCCATATTCAAATCTCCTTTATATAAAAATTATTTATGCATTCTAAGCATTCTTTGCTATTGATTATATATAAGCATGGAAAATTTTTCTATACACAAAAGGATATATAACCATTAGAAAATTATTAAA
>CAVEWD010000015.1:13052-15234 GCA_963619195.1 bacterium
TTTCGTTAGCATCTGCATAATTAAAATGGCCTGCAAAAAAGCAGACCAGATAAATTAATATTCAATTTCAATTGTGCTGGGCACAGGCTCATTTGCTTCAATTAAAGGCAAATACCAGCTTTCATATCCATAGGGCAGGTCACCATTATCGGCTGCCACATCATCCCAGGTTTCACCCCAACGCTTCATGATAAAGGTGTAGTCGAAGGAGTCCTCGCCATCATCATAGTGCCCATCAAAAACAAGCATGTTTTCATATTTATTGCCTGAAGGGTCAATTTCCCAGCCGGCATCACTTATGTCGCACTGAAAGAAGGATGCGCTTGATATGGTGGCAACACCGCCTCTGGAGATATCAAGATAAGCCTTTATGGTGTAGGTTTCTTCAGTGTCACATTCATCCCAAAGGGTCATCTCAGCAGTGCCGTCATCTGCCACATCAATGTGAGCACAGCAGTCCCACCAAGAGCCATCCTCAACATTCATAACGCTGCCTTCGTTGGGGTTATTTAAAATCCAAAATCCATACCAGTCGCCGTCGTAATACTGCTGAGCTTTTGTGAGATCATCAGACACAGGAATCTTTGAGCTGCCGCAGGAGGCAAAGCCTGCCGCCATGAAAAGAACCAGCAAAATTGAAATTATTTTTTTCATATTTTCCTCCGCATATTTAATTTGAGTAAAATTACGATATGTTACTGCTTAAATTATATAAAATTTTTCTCAAATTAGCTATACCCTTATGTATATTCGCCTTTTTTTCATGTTTGGGAAATGTCGGAGGCAAAGGCTCCCATAGGCCCTCCCCACCGCGAAGAGTTTATGGCCTGCTATTACTGTTTTATTGCCATAAGAAAATCGCTCAAACATAACCTTGAGCGATTTAAAATTTAAGGCTTCACATTTCGCCATTTTTAAGGTGGTTATACACCCTCTGCACTATTTCAGCAGCTTTAACAACCTCCTCATGTGTGTTATAGCGGCCAAGGCTGAAGCGGATTGGCGCACCAAACCTTTGAGCCCCTATAGCCCTTATAACATGAGATATTTCCAGGCTGCCGGCGCTGCAGGCACTTCCTGCGGAAACCCTCAAGCCTTGAAGGTCCAGAGCGTAAAGCATTTTATCAGGCAAAACATCAGGGAAAGACACATTAAGGCACCCAGCCATTTTATTTTCTATGTCGGCGTTTATGTGGGCATTGGGAATTTTTTCCAAAAGAAGGGTTTTTAATAAATCTCTGAGGGATGCTATTTTTTTATTTTCCTCCGCCATGCCCTCACAGGAAACCTTTAAAGCAGCTGCCATGGAGAAAATTCCAGGGGTGTTTAAGGTGCCGGGGCGAAGTTTCCTCTCCTGCTCACCGCCAAAGGTTATTGGAGAAATTTTCACTCCCCGCCTAAGATACATAAACCCAACCCCCTTGGGGCCGTAGAACTTATGGGCTGAGGAGGACAACATATCAACTCCAAATTCCTTAACATTTATTGGAATTTTACCAACTGCCTGCACAGCATCACAGTGGAAAAGAGCACCGTGGGAATGGGCAATTTCAGAAATTTCCTTAATTGGATATATTGTTCCGATTTCGTTGTTGGAGAGCATTACGCTCACCAAAATGGTGCTTTCGCAAAAGGCTTTTTCCAACTCATCGAGGGAAATCATTCCGTTTTCATTAACCTTTAAATATGTTACAGTGCAACCGTTTTTCTCAAGGTGCCCAAGAGTGTTTAAAACAGAGGGGTGCTCCACCACAGTGGAGATAATGTGCGGGTTTTCAACTCCGCAAGAGGCCACAACCCCCCTTATTAAGGCATTGTTGCTCTCAGTGGCGCCGGAGGTGAAAATAATTTCATCGGCATAGGCCCCTATTTGGGAGGATATAATATCCCTGGCATTTTCAATTTTCGCATCTGCCTGCTGAGCACTCTGATGAAGAGATGAGGCATTGGCATAATAAATATTTTCACATTCTATAAGTTCAGCTAACGCCTCTTCACAAATTCTGGTTGTGGCGGCATTATCAAAATAAATGGTGTTCATAGGTATGATTTTATCACAATAAAGTAAAATAATTATGCAATATTAAACACTTAATCGGTAAATTACGAGCGTCCCGGCAGAATTAAGGTTAATTCCCAAAGTAAGTTCCACAGTAGGAAGGAAGTGGATTTTACCTTGGGA
>CAVEWD010000016.1:0-6161 GCA_963619195.1 bacterium
GATTCTGAGCGTGTGCTTAACCACCATTGCGGGGCTTATGCCGGCGGGAATGGCTGCAAAGAAGGACCCTGTGGTGGCTTTAAGAACTGAATAACCCCAAAAGAATTTTAAAATAATTTGTATATTAAAACGGCGTTTGAGTTTTCTCAAGCGCCGTTTTTAGGTTTGGCCTATTAAAATTTATTTGAAATATTTCACAGCAGCCTCAAACATGCGGATGTTGTAGTTGCCATAGACGTTTTTATAAAGGCCCTCGCCAACTCTTTCGCTGTGGCCCATTTTGCCAAACACCCTTCCATCGGGGGAGGTGATGCCCTCAATGGCATACATACTTCCGTTGGGGTTATGAGCTATATCCATGGTGGCATTTCCGTCAAGGTCCACATATTGGGTGGCAATCTGGCCGTTTTCACCAAGCTGTTTGATTAAAGCTTCATCAGCCATGAAGCGGCCTTCACCATGGGAAATGGGTACATTATAGATTTCGCCGGGCTTAGTTAGTGACAGCCAGGGAGATTTTGAGCTAACAACGCGGGTGCGCACAATTTTTGATTGGTGCCTTGCAATGGTGTTGAAGGTTAGGGTTGGGCAGGTGGAATCGGTGTCGATTATTTTGCCATAGGGCACCAAGCCCAGCTTAATGAGGGCCTGGAAGCCGTTGCATATTCCGCAGATCAGCCCGCCTCGGTTATCCAAAAGATTTGTAACTCCCTGCCTTATTTCATCATTTCTGAAGAAGGCTGTGATGAACTTACCGCTTCCGTCGGGTTCATCACCACCGGAGAAGCCTCCGGGAATGAATATCATTTGAGAATCTGTAAGCTTTTGAGAGAATCCCTTAATGCTTCGGGTTATATCTCCCGCAGTGAGATTTGTTATTACAAAAACTTCAGCCTTGGCTCCTGCAGCCTCCACTGCCTTGGCACTGTCGTATTCGCAGTTGGTGCCGGGGAAAACAGGAATTAAAACTCTTGGCTTTTGGTTTTTCACATAGGCAGTTAAGGTTGATGGGGCGGTGTAGCTAAGGTTTGGCACATCGCAAGCTTCCTTATTTGCCTTGGTGGGGTAGATTTCCTCAAGCTTATTTTCATATGCTGCACAAAGCTCATTTAAGGGGATTATTTCATCATTTAAGCTTATTTCCGGCTCTTTTACGGTGTGGCCTAAAAGGATGCCCTCCTGTGTGGGCTCACTCATTTCAGCCACAAAGGTGCCGAAAATGCGGCTAAAGAGGCTTTCGTATTTAATTAAGGGGCTATAGGTGAAGCCAAGGGAGTTACCCATGCACATTTTTGCCACAGCCTCTGCAATGCCGCCCATGACGGGGGTGTAGCAGGAAATTATTTTGCCCTCGCGAATTAGTTTTGTGAGGGTGTTGAAGGTTTTAAGAAGGGATGAGGTTTGAGGCAGGCCGTTTTCATCGCAAACCGGGGTAAAGAGGCGCACCTCATGGCCGGGGGATTTAAATTCCGGCGAGATGATTTCCTCAACCTTTTGGGTTGTTATGGCAAAGGAAACCAGGGTGGGGGGGACGCTGATATCCTCAAAGGAGCCGCTCATGGAGTCCTTGCCGCCGATTGCACCGATGCCGAGATTTTTTTGTGCCTCAAAGGCGCCCAGAAGAGCCGCAATTGGCTGACCCCATTTTTGGGGGTCATTTCCTAAATGGGGGAAATATTCCTGGAAGGTGAGATAAACCTGGCTGAAGGAGGCGCCTGCGGCAATAAGCTTGCTTACGGATTCCACCACAGCAAGATATGCTCCGTGATATGGGCTCATTTCAGACACATAGGGGTCAAAGCCATAGGCCATAACGGAGCAGTCTGAAGCAGAGGATTTCTCAACGGAAATTTTCTGAGCCATTACCTGGGAGGGGGTAAGCTGGTTTTTGCCTCCGAAGGGCATAAGAACCGTGCCGGCTCCAATGGTGGAGTCAAAGCGCTCAACCAAGCCTCTTTGAGAGCAAACATTAAGCTCGCTTACTAGGGATATATAGTTTTGCGTGAAGCTGCCGCTTACGCCTCTTTGGGCATAGTGGGGTTTGGCGACACTTGCTGAGATATGCTTTGCAGCTCCGTTGGTGTCGAGAAATTCTCGGGATATATTAACAATGGTGTTGCCGTTCCAGTGCATCACAAGGCGTGGGGATTTGGTTACAGTGGCCACCACTGTGGCACTTAGATTTTCGCCCTTGGCAAGGGAAATGAACCCCTCGGCATCCTGGGGGGAGACCACCACAGCCATTCTCTCTTGAGATTCGCTTATGGCAAGCTCGGTGCCGTCGAGGCCTTCATATTTTTTAGGCACGGCGTTAAGGTTGATTTCAAGGCCATCTGCCAATTCGCCTATGGCCACGGAAACTCCACCGGCGCCAAAGTCGTTGCAGCGTTTTATCATGCGGCAGGCTGTGGGGTTTCTGAAAAGCCTTTGCAGATTGCGTTCTTCAGGGGCGTTGCCCTTTTGCACCTCAGCTCCGCAGGTTTCCAGGGAGGAGGCAGTGTGGGACTTTGAGGAGCCTGTGGCACCTCCGCAGCCGTCTCTTCCTGTGGCGCCACCTAAGAGGATTACCACATCGTTTTCCTCAGGGCGCTCTCTTCTTACATTTTCCTGGGGGGCAGCAGCCACCACAGCGCCTATTTCCATTCTTTTGGCTTCATAGCCGGGGTGATAGATTTCTTCAACAATTCCTGTGGAAATGCCAATCTGGTTGCCGTAGGAGGAATAGCCTGCGGCTGAAGTGGTTACAATTTTTCTTTGGGGAAGCTTACCGGGAAGGGTTTGAGAAACCGGCTTTAAGGGGTTTGCAGCTCCCGTTACCCTCATGGCACCGTAAACATAGGCTCTGCCTGAAAGAGGGTCTCTTATGGCACCTCCAATGCAGGTGGCAGCACCTCCGAAGGGTTCAATTTCCGTGGGGTGGTTGTGGGTTTCGTTTTTGAAAAGCAAAAGCCAGGGCTCACTTTTCCCATCAATTTCCACATTTATTTTCACGGTGCAGGCGTTTATCTCCTCGGATTCATCCAAGGAGTCTAACTTGCCCTCTGCCTTTAGGTATTTCACAGCCACAGTGGCCATATCCATGAGGCTCACGGGCTTTTTTACACCTAAGGCCTCTCTGGTTTGTAAATAGTCGTTATATGCGCCTTGCAAAAGCTCATCTTCAAACTGAATGTTGTCAATAACCGTGTTGAAGGTGGTGTGGCGGCAGTGGTCTGACCAATAGGTGTCTAACACGCGGATTTCAGTTATTGTGGGGTTGCGGTTTTCACTGAGGAAATAGTCGCGGCACATTGCAAGGTCGGCTGTATCCATGGCAAGGGAATATTCCTCGATGAATTCACAAAGATCCTCATCCTTCATTGAGATGAAGCCCTCCAGGGTTTTCACTTCAGTGGGAATTTCATATTCTGCCTTTAGAGTTTCGGGCGTATCAAAGCCTGTTTCTCTGGCTTCCACAGGGTTTATAACATATTTTTTTATTTCGTTAAGCTCGCTTTGAGAAACATCTCCCTCAAGCACATAAATTTTTGCGGTTTTTACAAGGGGGCGTTCCTTCTGGGAAATGAGCTGAATGCACTGGGAGGCGGAGTCGGCTCTCTGGTCGAACTGGCCGGGGAGATATTCCACTGCAAAGGCGCATTTTCCGCTTAGATCTATTTCAAAGAACACATCGTCCAGCTGTGGCTCGGAAAACACCGTTTTTACGGCATAATCGAAAAGATCTTTTTCAATGTTTTCGGCATCGTAGCGGTTGATTATTCTTAAGCCCTTAAGAGAGGTTATGCCAAGAAAGCTGTTTATATCGCCCAAAAGAGCCTTGGATTCGTTGGCAAGATTTGGTTTTTTTTCAACATATACTCTATAAATCATTTTTTCACCTCGCTATGGGCCTTTAAGGCTCGCTGACCAATGTCGTGGCGCATGTAGGCATTTTCAAAGCTGATTTGCTCTGCCTTTTCGTAGGCTGACTTAATAGCCTCTTCAAGGCTTTCTCCAACGGCGCTAACTCCCAGAACTCTTCCTCCGTTGGTTTTGAGCTTGCCATACTCGCATTTTGCTCCTGCCACATAAACATCGCATAAAATTTGTTGTGGAATGGTTATTTCAAAGCCCTTTTCATAGCTTTGGGGGTAGCCTTTGGAGGCCATTATTACGCAGCAGGCGCTCTTATTTGAAAAAATTACATTGGCATCTTTTAAATTTCCTGTGGCAACCTTTTGCATTATATCAAGAAGGTCGCTTTCCAAAAGGGGCAATACCACCTGGGTTTCGGGGTCGCCAAAGCGGCAGTTGTATTCAATTACCTTAGGACCGTTTTTTGTGAGCATTAGCCCGAAATAAAGGCAGCCGCTAAAGATTCTTCCTTCATTTTCCATGGCTTTAATGGTGGGGAGGAATATCTTTTGCATGCATTCCTCGGCAATTTCCGGGGTGTAGTAGGGGTTTGGGGCTATTGTGCCCATGCCTCCGGTGTTTAGGCCTTCATCGTTATCTAAGGCTCTTTTGTGGTCCATGGAGGAGACCATTGGCACAATGGTTTTACCGTCGGTGAAGGAAAGCACAGAAACCTCAGGCCCCTCAAGAAACTCCTCAATTACGATTTGATTTCCGGAATTTCCGAATTTCTTTTCCAGCATTATTTCATTAATGGCATCCTCGGCTTCCTTTCTTGTTTGGGCTATAACAACTCCCTTTCCAAGGGCTAAGCCGTCTGCCTTCACCACAATTGGAAGAGGGGAGGTTTTGATGTATTCCAAAGCCGCATTGCAGTCACTAAAGGTTTCGTAGGAGGCTGTGGGAATGCCGTATTTTTTCATAAGCTCTTTGGAAAACACCTTGCTGCCCTCAATTATGGCGGCGTTGGCGTTGGGCCCAAAGGTTAAAATGCCTTTATTTCTCAGGGCATCAGCGCAGCCGGCCACTAAAGGGTCATCGGGGGAGACAATGGCAAAATCTATTTTGTTATCCACGGCAAATTCTGTGATTTTCTCAATTTCCATTGCCCCGATATTTACACAGGTGGCATCCTTTGCAATGCCGCCGTTTCCCGGAAGGGCGTATATTTCGCTGACATTTTTGTTTTCTTTAATTTTTTTAATTATGGCGTGCTCTCTGCCGCCTGAGCCTACAACTAAAACTTTCACTCAAAGGCCCTCCTTGGATTTAATGATGGAATAAACGCATTTTGGTGAAGGACATCACCATGTTGTATTTGTCGCAGCATTCTATGACTAAATCGTCTCTTACGGAACCTCCCGGCTGGGCAACATAGCTCACGCCGCTTTTTTTCGCTCTTTCAATATTGTCGGCAAAGGGGAAGAAGGCATCGGAGCCTAGAGCCACGCCGAAAATTGAGGATAGGGTGTTTTTAATGTCTTCATCTGTTAAGGGCTCGGGACGGCTGGTGAAATATTTTTGCCAGTTGCCCTCAGCGCACACATCCTCTTCATTTTTGTTTATGTAGCCATCAATTACATTATCTCTCTCCGGGCGGCTGAGGCTTTCCTTAAAGGGAAGAGACAAAACCTTGTGGCACTGGCGCAAAAACCAGGTGTCGGCCTTTCCTCCCGCCAGACGGGTGCAGTGAATTCTGGACTGCTGACCTGCCCCCACGCCTATTGCCTGGCCGTCGTAGGCAAAGCAAACTGAGTTGGACTGGGTGTATTTTAAGGTTATAAGAGAAATAATTAAATCCCTTGCGGCTGAGTCGGGTAGGGTTTTATTTTTGGTAACGATTTCGTTAAGAAGCCCTTTGTTGATTTTAAAGTTGTTGCGGCCCTGTTCAAAGCTTACCCCAAACACCTGCTTTGTTTCTATGGGAGAGGGGGTGTAGTTTTCATCTATTTTTATGATGTTGTAGTTTCCTCCTCTTTTCTGCTTTAAAATTTCCAAAGCCTCGGGGGTGTAGCCGGGAGCGATAACTCCGTCGGAAACCTCTCGTTTTATGAGCATTGCTGTGGTTTTATCGCACACATCAGACAAAGCAGCCCAATCTCCGAAGGAACAGAGTCTGTCGGTGCCCCTTGCCCTTGCGTAGGCCATGGCCAGAGGGGAAGCCTCTAAATTTGGGACATCATCCACAAAGGTGGCTTTTTTAAGATTATCGCTTAAGGGAAGGCCCACAGCAGCGGAGGTGGGGCTTACATGCTTAAAGGAAGCAG